>NZ_JBNCKP010000002.1:511918-660665 GCF_049841575.1 Micromonospora sp. DT201
GTCCGGTACGTGGCGGGACCTGACCGACAACGTGAACTCGATGGCGTCGAACCTGACCAGCCAGGTCCGCAACATTGCCTCGGTGACCACGGCGGTGGCGAAGGGTGACCTGTCGCAGAAGATCACGGTGGACGCCCAGGGTGAGATCCTGGAGCTGAAGTCCACGGTCAACACGATGGTCGACCAGTTGTCGTCGTTCGCCGACGAGGTGACCCGGGTGGCCCGTGAGGTCGGTATCGAGGGCAAGTTGGGCGGTCAAGCCCAGGTCAAGGGCGTGTCCGGCACCTGGCGCGACCTCACCGAGAACGTCAACCAGCTCGCTTCGACGCTGACCACGCAGCTGCGGGCCATCGCCCAGGTGTCCACCTCGGTGACCCGGGGCGACCTGACCCAGCGGATCGCGGTGAAGGCGCAGGGCGAGGTCGCCGAGCTGAAGGACAACATCAACCAGATGATCGTCACCCTCCGGGAGACGACCAAGAAGAACGCCGAGCAGGGCTGGCTGGACTCCAACCTGGCCCGGATCGGCGGCCTGTTGCAGGGCCAGCGCGACCTCGGCGAGGTCTGCCGCATGATCATGACGGAGGTGACCCCGCTGGTCGACGCCCAGCTCGGCGCCTTCTTCCTGGCCGACGACACCGACGGCAGCATGCGACTGAGGCTGACCTCCTCCTACGGGTACGTGGCGCGGGGGCATGACGTCACCTTCGGGCCGGGTGAGGGGCTGGTCGGGCAGACCGCGCTCTCCCGCCGCACCATCCGGGTCAGCGCCTCCCCGGACAGCAGGCTCACCCTGCGTTCGGGTCTGGCCGAGACACCCCCGTCCGACCTGGTGGTGCTCCCCGTGCTGTTCGAGGGCGAGCTGCTCGGGGTGATCGAGTTCGCGAGCGTGTCGGCCTTCTCCGAGCTGCACCTGTCGTTCCTGGAGCGGCTGGTGCTCACCATCGGCATCGCGGTCAACACCATCCAGGCCAACCGGCGTACGGAGGAGTTGCTGGCCCAGTCGCAGCGGCTGGCGCACGAGATGCAGGAACAGTCGGCGGAGTTGCAGCGCACCAACGCCGAGTTGGAGGAGAAGGCCACTCTGCTGTCGGAGCAGAAGGGCAACATCGAGACGAAGAACCGGGAGATCGAGCTGGCTCGGCTGGGCCTGGAGGAGAAGGCACAGCAGCTGACCAGGGCCTCTGCCTACAAGTCGGAGTTCCTGGCCAACATGAGCCACGAGCTTCGTACGCCGCTGAACTCGTTGCTGCTGCTGGCCCGCCTGCTGGCGGAGAACTCGGAGCAGAACCTCAGCCCGAAGCAGATCGAGTTCGCCCGGACCATCCACGGGTCCGGCTCGGACCTGCTGCGCCTGATCGACGACATCCTCGACCTGTCCAAGATCGAGGCGGGCCGGATGGACGTCGAGCCGACCGAGATTCGCTTCGCCGAGCTGCGCGGCTACGTCGAGCAGGCGTTCGCACCGCAGGCCGAGGAGAAGAACCTGGACTTCCAGGTACGGGTGAGCAAGGATCTGCCGCCGGCGTTGGTGACCGACGCGCAGCGGTTGCAGCAGATTCTGCGCAACCTGCTCTCCAACGCGGTGAAGTTCACCGACAACGGTGCGGTGACGCTGCGGATCGCTCCGGCGGCGGAGAACGTGGTCTTCGACGTGCCGGCGCTGACCAACGCCCAGCAAGTGATCGCGTTCACCGTGATCGACACGGGGATCGGCATCTCCGACGACAAGTTGTCGATCATCTTCGAGGCGTTCCAGCAGGCGGACGGCACGACCAGTCGCCGCTACGGCGGCACCGGCCTGGGCCTGTCGATCAGCCGCGATCTGGCCCGGCTGATCGGCGGCACGATCACCGTGTCGTCTGCGCCCGGTCAGGGTTCGACCTTCACCCTGTTCGTGCCGCAGGTGTTGGCCCCGGACGCCGTGGTCGCGCCCCAGCTTCCGTCTCCGCAGCGCGCCGGCCTGCCGTCGTCGCTGCTGATGCCGCCGCTGGAGCTGCTGTCGGAGCGCCCGGAGGCGCCGGCCACTCGCCAACTGGATGGCGCCACCGTGTTGATCGTGGATGACGACGTACGCAACGTCTTCGCCTTGACCAGCGCGTTGGAGCTGCACGGGATGACCGTGCTGTACTCGGACAACGGGGCGGACGGTGTCCGCCTGTTGGCCGAGCATCCGGAGGTGGACATCGTGCTGATGGACGCCATGATGCCGGACCAGGACGGCTACGAGACCACCCGCCAGATTCGCCGCAACCACCGGTTCGCCGACCTGCCAGTGGTCTTCCTGACCGCGAAGGCGATGCCGGGCGACCGCGAATCGGCGCTCGCTGCCGGGGGCAGCGACTACATCACCAAGCCGGTCGACCTGGACGACTTGATCGAGTTGATGTCGTCCTGGATCAACGGCAGCCGGACCGAGGAGACTTCGTGACCCAGATCGCCAAGGCGCTGCTCGTGGACGACCGGCGGCAGAATTTGACGGCCCTGGAGGCGATCCTCCAGGGGCTGCCGCTCCAGTCCGTGGCGGTGGAGAGCGGCGAGGCGGCGCTCAAGCAGCTCCTGGTGGACGACTTCGCGGTGATCCTGCTGGACGCGCAGATGCCGGACATGGACGGCTTCGAGACGGCGAGTCATATCAAGCGCCGGGAGCGGACTCGCCACGTGCCGATCATCTTCCTCACCGCCGCTGACCGGGACGCCCAACTCGCCCTCCGTGGTTACCAGGTGGGCGCGGTGGATTACCTGACCAAGCCGTTCGACCCGTGGGTGCTGCGGGCCAAGGTGTCGGTCTTCGTCGAGCTGTGGGTGAAGACCCGGCAGTTGGCCACTCAGTCGGACCTGGTTCGGGAGCGCGACACGCAGTGGCGGAGGCTCACCGACGCGGTCGACGAGGCGACCACCCTGCTCCGTTCGGACGACTCGGAGGCCCGCGACCGGGCGGTACGCATGCTTGAGCAGGCTCGCTGGGGCAACACCGCCTGACGCTCAGACCTCGCCGGGCCTGAGGTGGCCGGTGGCGGCCCGCCGGGCGCGCCACCGCTCACCCAGTGAGTCGATCTCCTCCTGGACAAAGAGGAAGAAGTCCCGCATCTCGGCTACCCGTTCACCTGCCTGCGTCTCGGCCCCGAGGGCGGTCACCCCGGCCTCGGCCACGTCGATGAACGTCTTGTAGATCCCGGTCTTGGTGATGGTCGCCTCGTACCAGGGGTTGTCCGGCATCCGGTAGCGATCCCGGCGGGACCGTGGGACCGGCTCGCGGATCAGCATGTTGAACTGGGTGAGGTAGCGGACGGCACCGCTGACCGCCGCCGCGCTCACTCCGAGCCGCTCGCCGATCTCGGCGGCGGTGACGGGGTCGTCCGAGCTCATCACGGTGAACAGCACCCGGGCGGCCATCCGCGGGGAACCCACTTCGGCGAAGGCCAACGCCATCCGTTCGACGAAGAGGTGCACCGGGTCGTGGCCGTCAGCGGCTGCCATGACGATCTCTCCTGCCTGTCGTGTGGCCCGATGGTCCCCGGATCTCACAGTCTTCACAACTTTGTGAAACGAGTGTAGCTTCTGATATATGGAAACTCCGATTGAGGTGTCCGGCCTGGTCAAGACCTTCGGCCGGACACGGGCGCTCGACGGTCTCGACCTGACCGTCCGCACCGGCGAGGTGCACGGCTTCCTCGGCCCGAACGGCGCCGGCAAGTCGACAACCATCCGAGCACTGCTCGGACTGCTGCGGACGGACGCGGGGGCCGTCCGCCTGCTCGGTGGTGACCCGTGGCGCGACGCGGTGGCCCTGCACCGTCGGTTGGCGTACGTGCCGGGCGACGTGACGCTCTGGCCCAACCTCTCCGGCGGCGAGGTCATCGACCTGCTCGGCCGGATGCGCGGCGGCCTGGACCCGGCCCGGCGGGCCGAACTGCTGGACTCCTTCGAGCTGGACCCGCGCAAGAAGGGGCGGGCCTACTCCAAGGGCAACAGGCAGAAGGTCGGCCTCGTGGCAGCCCTCGCCTCCGACGCCGAACTGCTCATCCTGGACGAGCCGACCTCCGGGCTGGACCCGCTGATGGAGGAGGTGTTCCAGCACTGGGTCCGCCGGGCGAAGGCCGACGGTCGCACCGTGCTGCTCTCCAGCCACATCCTGGCCGAGGTCGAGGCGCTCTGCGACCGGGTGACGATCATCCGCAACGGACGGGACGTGGAGACCGGCACCCTGACCGAGCTGCGCCACCTGCGCCGCACCGCGATCGAGGCCGAACTGACTGGCCCCGCAGACGGGCTGGGTCAACTCGCCGGCGTGCACGACCTGCGGGTGGACGGGCACCGGGTGCGCTTCGACGTGGAGAACGCCGCGCTGGACGCAGCGCTGCGCCGGCTCACCGAGATCGGCGTACGGAGTCTGGTCAGCCAGCCGCCGACTCTGGAGGAGCTGTTCCTGCGGCACTACCAGACCGAGTCGGTGCGGTCATGACCGCCTTCACCGGGACCTGGCAGCTCGTGCGCCTCATTCTGCGCCGGGACCGGGTGCTGCTGCCGATCTGGATCCTCCTGCTCACCGTGCTGCCGGCCGGCTACGCCAGCACCTACGCCGAGCTGTACCCGACCGTTGCCGAGCGGGCCGCGTACCTGGCCGGCACGGCGAGCAACCCGTCGATCGTCGCCCTGCTCGGCCCGGTGTACGGCGACAGCGTCGGCGCCCTCACCGTTCAGCGGGCCGGTCTCCTGGCGTTGATCGTCGGGCTGGTCGGCGTGCTCACCGTGGTCCGGCACACCCGCACCGAGGAGGAGGCCGGTCGCCGGGAGCTTCTCGGCGCCACCGTGCTGGGTCGGTACGCCGGGTTGACCGCCGCGCTGCTGGTGACGTACTCCGCGAATGTGCTGCTCGGCCTGCTCACCGCCGCCGGCCTGGTCGCCGCTGGCCTGCCCGGCGCGGGTTCGGTGCTCTTCGGCGCTGGCATGGCGCTCACCGGGGTCGTCTTCGCCACGGTCGGCGGGCTGGCCGCACAGCTCACCGAGAGCGCCGGTGGGGCGCGTGGGATCGGCCTGGGTGCGCTCGGGCTGGCCTTCGTGCTGCGGCTGGGCGGCGACGCCGGTGGTTCCGGCGGCACCGGTGGGAGCGCGGAGTGGCTGAGCTGGCTCTCACCGCTCGGCTGGGCGGCACGGGGTCGGGCCTACGCCGATGAGCGCTGGTGGGTGCTGCTGCTGCCGGTGCTGTTCAGCGCGGTGGTCGCGCTCGTCGCGTACCCCGTCTCGGTCCGCCGTGACCTCGGCGCGGGAGTGTTCCCGTCCCGGCTCGGCCCGGCCACCGCCGGCGCGGGGCTGGCCGGCCCGTTCGGCCTCGCCTGGCGGCTGCACCGGGGCCAACTGTTCGGCTGGACCATCGGCTTCGGGCTGCTCGGCCTGGTGCTCGGCGGTGCGGCGGACGCGGCTGGCGACGCGGTGCAGGGCAACCAGCAGCTCGCCGAGATCCTTTCCCGGCTCGGTGGCAGCTCCGCGCTCGCCGAGGCGTACCTCGGTGGGACGTTGAGCTTGACCGCGCTGGCCGCCGCCGGGTACGGCATCCAGGCCGCGCTGCGGGCCCGGACGGAGGAGACCGCCGGACGGGTCGAACCGCTGCTCGCGACGGCGGTGAGCCGGACCCGCTGGCTGGCGGCGCAGCTGGTCTTCGCGCTGGTCGGCCCCGCGGTGGTGCTGGCCGTCGCCGGGCTCGCCACCGGGCTTGCCTACGGGATCAGCGTCTCCGACGTCGGCGGCGAGTTGCCGCGGCTGCTCGGTGCCGGGCTGGCCCAGGTGCCCGCGGCCTGGGTGCTGGCCGGGCTGGCGGCGCTGTTGGTCGGCTGGCTGCCCCGTTTCTCCGGGGGTGCCTGGGCGGTGCTCGCCGGCTGCCTGCTGCTCGGTCAGCTAGGTGCGGTGTTGAAGTTGGACCAGTGGGCGCTGGACCTTTCCCCGTTCACCCACACCCCGCAGGTCCTCGGTCAGGACTGGTCCGTAACCCCGCTGGCCGCCCTGACAACCGCAGCAGCAGCCCTCTTGACCCTGGCCCTACTGACCTTCCATAAACGCGACATCCCAACCCCCTAACGCCACCCCCGCCGGTCCCCACCCCGCGGGGGAGGCCAGGGGGAGCGGCGGTTAGCCGGTGGGTTGGTCGTTGCGGATCATCAGGGCGCTGCGGAGGCCGGTGATGTCCAGGACGCGGATCAGGAAATCACCCACATGGGTCAGCATCAGCAGGCTCTGCGCATGGCTGGCCTTGCGGCTGAGCACGACCAGCGTGCCCAAGCCCTGCGAGTCGCAGAAGGTGACGCCGCCGAGGTCGAGCACGATCTTCGGTGGGGGGTCGGCCAGCACCTCGTTTACCACGGTGGAGAGCTGGGCGGCCGTGAGCATGTCGATCTCACCGGCCAGGCGCAGCACTGCTTCGTCGCCCGTTCGGTGCAGCGTGATGGACAGTTCGGCACGATCCACCCGGTCAGCCTAGCGCGATCCGCCCGCCCCGGCCTGTCGAGGCCGCGTGGCGTCGCCGGCAGGCCGCGAGCCGTCGCCAGTCGATGCCGCGAGCCACACGGACCGAGGTCACGGGCCGTCGCCTTGGCATCGCGTCGCCGCTACTGGCGGGTGTCGGCCATGCGTGAGCCCGGTAACCCCACTGCGGGGTGGGTGCTGGTTGACCGTCCGGCGCTGACACAATGGCGGCATCGTGACCGACATCTTTCCCGCCGGATCCGGCCGCTACCCAGCCGAAGCGCCGGCCTCCGAGGCCCTGTTCAACCGCGCTCGCGCCATCGTGCCGGGCGGGGTGAACTCACCCGTACGCGCCTTCCAAGCGGTCGGCGGCACCCCGCGTTTCATGGTTCGTGGCGAGGGCCCGTGGCTGTTCGACGCCGACGGCCGCCGCTACGTCGACCTGGTCTGCTCCTGGGGTCCGCTGATCCTCGGGCACGCGCACCCGGAAGTGGTGGACGCCATTCAGGCCGCCGCCGCACTGGGCACCAGCTTCGGCACTCCCACCCCGGGTGAGGTGGAGCTGGCCGCCGAGCTCGTCGCCCGGACCCCGATGGAGCAGGTCCGCCTGGTCAACTCCGGCACCGAAGCGACCATGTCGGCGATCCGGCTGGCCCGCGGCTTCACCGGCCGGTCCAAGATCGTCAAGTTCGCCGGGTGCTACCACGGGCACGTCGACGCGCTGCTCGCCTCCGCCGGGTCCGGCGTGGCCACCCTGGGCCTGCCCGACTCGCCCGGCGTGACCGGCGCGGCGGCCAGCGAGACGATCGTGCTCCCGTACAACGACATCCGGGCCGTCGAGGAGGCCTTCGCCGCCGAGGGCCAGCACATCGCCGCGGTGATCACCGAGGCAGCCGCCGGCAACATGGGCGTGGTCGCACCCCGCGACGGGTTCAACCAAGAGCTCGCCCGGATCGCGCACGCGCACGGCGCCCTGCTGGTGGTGGACGAGGTGATGACCGGGTTCCGGGTCTCCCGCGCCGGGTGGCACGGCCTCGACCCCTCCGACGCCGACCTGTGGACGTACGGCAAGGTCATGGGTGGTGGCCTGCCCGCCGCCGCGTTCGGCGGGCGCGCCGACATCATGGCGCGGCTCGCCCCGGCCGGCCCGGTCTACCAGGCCGGCACCCTCTCCGGTAACCCGCTCGCCTGCGCCGCCGGCCTGGCCACGCTGCGGCTCGCCGACGACGCGCTGTACAACCGCCTCGACTCCACGGCCGCCGTCGTGAGCAAGCTGGCATCCGACGCGTTGGCCGCCGCCGGGGTTCCGCACCGGCTGTCGTACGCGGGCAGCATGTTCTCGATCTTCTTCACCGACGCCGACGTGGTCGACTACGACAGCGCCCGCACCCAGCAGGTGCCGGCGTTCAAGGCGTTCTTCCACGCGATGCTCGCCGCTGGCGTCTACCTGCCGCCGAGCGCGTTCGAGTCGTGGTTCGTGTCGGCGGCGATCGACGACGCCGCTCTGGAGCACATCGCCGACGCGCTGCCCACGGCGGCGAACGCGGCGGCAGCGGCTGGTCACGGGGGGTAATACACGGTGAGCAAGACGGTGGTGCACGTGCTCCGGCACGGCGAGGTATACAACCCCGACCAGATTCTCTACGGTCGGCTGCCCGGTTTCCGCCTCTCCGAGCTGGGCGTGCAGATGGCCAAGGCCGCCGCGCAGGGCCTGGCCGAGCGGGAGATCGTGCACGTGGTGGCCAGCCCGTTGGAGCGCGCCCAGCAGACCGCCGAGCCCATTGCCGCCCAGTTCGGGCTGCCGGTCGGGGTGGACGAGCGGCTGATCGAGAGCGCCAACTGGTTCGAGGGTAAGAAGGTGTCCCCGGGTGACGGGTCGTTCCGCGACCCGCGTAACTGGTGGGTGCTGCGCGACCCGGTGACCCCGTCCTGGGGTGAGGCGTACCGGGTGATCGCCGAGCGGATGTTCGCGGCCGTGCACGCCGCACGGGTCGCCGCCGAGGGGCGCGAGGCGGTGCTGGTGTCGCACCAGCTCCCGATCTGGACGCTGCGCCGCTACGTCGAGCGCAAGCGGCTCTGGCACGACCCGCGCAAGCGGCAGTGCGGGTTGGCGAGCCTCACCTCGTTCCACTTCGACGGCGCGAAGGTGGCGGGCATCGGCTACAGCGAGCCGGCCGCGCACCTGATCGCCCTCTCCGCGACCGCCAGGACGGCCAAGGGGGCCTGATGAACGCCCGGAGGTGGACCGCCGGTCTGCTCGCCACCGTCGCCGCGGTGGCGCTGGTCGGCTGCACGTCGCAGAGCCAGGAGAAGACCTGCACGACCACCACCGACGGGATCTTCGAGTGCGCACCGGACCAGCGCTCGGCACCTCCGAAGCTCGCCGGTGAGCTGCTCGCCGGCGGCAGCTACGACGTCAGCCAGGCCCGGGGCCAGGTCGCGGTCGTCAACTTCTGGGGTTCCTGGTGCCCGCCGTGTCGGGCCGAGGCCGACGACCTGGAGGCCGTCTACCAGGCCACCAAGGGCTCCGGGGTGAGCTTCCTCGGCATCAACGTCCAGGACTCGCGGGACAAGGCCAAGGCGTTCGAGGAGGGCCGGGTCACCTATCCGAGCCTGTTCGACCCGTCCAGTCGGCTGGCGCTCGACCTGGACATCCCGCCGAACACCGTCCCGGCGACAGTGGTCCTCGACCGTGACGGTCGGATCGCCGTGGTGATCCGTCGCGCCGTGACGCAGGACGAGCTGAGGCCGATCGTCGAACGGGTCACGGCCGAGAAACCGGCGTCGAACTGATGGGCGAGACCTTCAGGGAGTTGGCTCGCAGCGGGCCGCTGCTGCTCGCCATGGGCGCGGCGGCGCTCGCCGGCCTGGTCAGCTTCCTCTCCCCGTGCGTGCTCCCACTGGTCCCCGGCTACCTCTCGTTCGTCACCGGCCTGGCCGGCGCGGACCTCGAAGGCAATGCACGCAAGAGCACGCCGGGGGCTGACGCCGCCGCCCAGCGCGACCGCGACGGTGGGGGTGTCGCCGTACGGGAGCGGATCGCGCGGGCTGGCGCCGTCAAGGGTCGGGTACTGGCCGGGACGCTGCTCTTCATCGCCGGCTTCACAGTCGTCTTCGTCGCCACCGCGATCCTGTTCGCCGGCATCGGCCGGGTCTTCTTCGACTACGAGCGCGAGCTGCAGATCGGCGTCGGCGCGTTGATCATCGTGCTCGGTCTGGGCTACCTCGGGATGATCCCCGCCCTGCAACGGGAGTTCCGGATCTCCCGACTGCCATCGGCCGGGCTGCTCGGCGCACCGGTCTTCGGCGCGGTCTTCGCACTCAGCTGGGTGCCCTGCACAGGCCCCACGCTGGGCGCGGTGATGGGCATGGCCACCGCCAGCGGCCAGAGTGACCGCGCCGTGGTGCTCGCTGTGGCGTACTGCCTCGGGTTGGGGATACCGTTCGTCGTCTTCGGGCTGGGCTTCGAGCGCCTGCTCGGGGTCTTCCGCGCCGTACGGCGCAACAGCCGCTGGGTCACCCGGGTCGGCGGCGCCCTGCTCATCCTGATCGGCCTGGCGCTGGTCACCGGCGGATGGCAGAGCTTCGTGATCTGGTTGCAGACCACCGTCGGGGTGGGCGAGGTGAGCATCTGATGACGGTCGTCGACGACCGGCCGGAGACCGTGGCCCCAGCGCCCCGGCGCCGGCCCAACCGGCTCCTGGCGCTGCTGCGCAACTCGTGGCGGCAGCTGACCAGCATGCGTACGGCGCTGATCCTGCTCTTCCTGCTCGCGGTCGCCGCCATCCCCGGCTCGGTGCTGCCGCAGCGCGGGATCAGCCCGGAGAAGGTCAACCAGTACTTCACCGACCACCCGGACCTGGCTCCCCGGCTGGACCGGATCGGCGCGTTCGAGGTCTTCGGCTCGGTCTGGTTCTCCGCGATCTACCTGCTGCTGTTCACCTCCCTGATCGGCTGCATCACGCCCCGGCTGCGCGACCATTTCCGGGCGCTGCGGTCCCGGCCGCCGGCCGCCCCGAAGCGGATGGCACGGCTGCCACAGCACACGGTGCTGCCGGCTCCGCCCGGTGGTGCGGCGGCGATCGCTGAGGTGCTGCGCAAGCGCCGCTGGCGCGTCGAGGTGCGCGGCGACGAGGTCTCCGCCGAGAAGGGCTACCTCAAGGAGACCGGCAACCTGCTGTTCCACACCTCGCTGATCGCGGTGCTGATCGGCGTCGGGCTCGGCTCGTGGTACGGCTGGAGCGGCAACCGGCTGCTCGTGGCGGGCGCGGACAACTCGTTCTGCAACACCCGGCAGCAGTACGCCGAGGCGAAGCTCGGCCCCCGCGTGGACAGCGCGGACCTCCCTCGTTTCTGCCTGCGGCTGGACGACTTCCAGGCCCGGTTCCTCGACAGCGGCCAGCCGGATTTCTTCAACGCCACGGTCACCGTCGACGGCCCGGACGAGCCGACCCGCAGCGCGAACTTCTCGGTGAACGCCCCGCTGCGCCTGAACGACGCGAGCGTCTACCTGCTCGGCCACGGGTACGCCCCGGTGATTCGCTACACCGACCGCTTCGGCAACAGTCAGATCAGTGACGAGCCGTTCCTGACCACCGGCGACATGGGCCTGACCAGCGAAGGGTTGGCCGCATTCCCGGACGCGAACGTCGACCCGGCCACCGGCAAGCGCGCACCGGATGAGCAGATGGCGTTCACCGGCATCTACCTGCCCACGGCACCCGAGCAGCCGCCGATGGTCCGCTCGCAGTACCCCACCGAACGCAACCCGGTGCTGAACCTGGTCGCCTACCGGGGCAACCTCGGCCTGGACGCCGGCATCCCCACCTCGATCTACAAGCTCGACCAGCGGCAGGTGCGGACCGGGAAGGTCAAGGAGGTCGGCACCAAGCTGCTCCGCAAGGGCGAGACCTGGACGCTGGACGACGGCACCAAGCTCGAGTTCCTGGGCACCGAGCGGTACGTGACGCTCTCCATTCGGCACGACCCGGGCGCGACGCCGCTGTTGATCAGCTGCGGCTTCCTGCTGGTCGGGCTGATGGGTTCGCTGTTCGGGCGACGCCGTCGGGTGTGGTTCCGGGTGACCCCGGCCGACCCCGTGGAAGGATCTCCGACGGGCGGTAGTAGCTTGATGGAGGCCGGTGGGTTGCCGCGCACCGACTATCCAGGATTCGCCGAGGAGTTCGCCCAGCTCATCGCCGCGGTCAACGGTGACGAGCGGGTGGCTGAGCGGGCCGGTGCGGGCGCTGACTCCAGTGACCGGGCCGGCGTGCGAGAAGGAGCCGAGTGATGTCCGAACTCTCCGACAATCTGGTGACCTTCGCGATCCTGGCGTACCTGGTTGCGATGATCGGCCACGCCGTGGAGTACGCGCTCGGTAACGCGCGTACCCGAATCGCTGCTGCGGCGCCGGTCCGCGAGCTGGTGGGCGCCGGCGGTCCCGTGATGATGCCGCCCGCGCCGGTCCCGCCGTCGACCGGGGACGACCGGGCGAAGCGGCGTGCCCGCCTCGCGGGCCTGATCGCGGTGGGTGCCACCGCGGTCGCCGCCGTGCTGCACCTGGCGGCACTGGTCACTCGCGGCCTCGCCGCGGACCGGATGCCGTGGGGCAACATGTACGAGTTCGTGCTCACGGTGACGTTCATCGGGGTCGCCGCGTGGCTGGTGGTGCTCTGGAAGCGACCGTCGCTGCGCAAGCTCGGGCTGTTCCTGACCCTGGTGATGGTGCTGCTGGTCGCCACCGCCGAGCTGGTGCTGTATGTGCCGATCGTGCCGCTGGTGCCGGCACTGAACTCGTACTGGTTCGTCATCCACGTCTCGACCATCGTCTTCGCGTCCGGCATCTTTCTGCTCGGCGTGGTGCCGGCGGTCGGCTTCCTGATGCGCAACGGGTACGAGCAGGGCAAGCGGAGCTTCCCGTACACCCTGGCCAAGCGCCTGCCCAGCGCGGTCGGCCTGGAGCGGTTGACCTTCGCGTTGCACGCCTTCGCCTTCCCGATCTTCACCTTCGCGGTGATCGCCGGTGCTATCTGGGCCGAGGCGGCGTGGGGTCGGCCGTGGGGCTGGGACCCGAAGGAGACCTGGGCGTTCATCTCCTGGGTCGTGTACGCCGGTTACCTGCACGCCCGGGCCACGCCCAGCGTCAAGCGCAACGTGGCCACCTGGCTCGCGGTGCTCGGCTTCCTCACCATGCTGATGAACCTGTTCGGCGTGAACATCTTCTTCACCGGCCTGCACTCGTACGGCGGGCTGAGCTGACCCTGCTGCCCGGCGTCAGCCGGGTGCGGGTCGCCAGGCGCGCAGCGTCCGCTCGACCTGGATGGTGACCTGGTAGGACACCTCCGGCAGGTCGGCCAGTTCGATCCGCTCGGCGCGCAGCGCCAGTTGGGCGTGCAGCTCCCGGGCGATGGCGTCGCGGAGCTCGACCAGCAGGGGTGACAACCCGTCCGGGTTGCCGACGACGTATGCATCCGACATGGCTTCGAGCCTGCGCCTGGACCAGGGCGGCGCGCCAGCGTCGGTGAGATGTGTCCGCCCGGCTTGACCCGGCTTGATCGACTCCACGTCGGCGACAGTGCGGTATCCGGCGACCTGCAAGCCGCCACATCGGCGACCTGGTGTCGATCAAAGCCCGACGCCGGTGGGCGGGTGCGGTAGGTCGACGGGGCGAGCTGGCCGCCCACGCCTGGGCACCCGCCGCCTGACCGTCCAGGGGTCAGGCCGCCTGGAGGAAGTCGCGCAGCAGGGCGAGCATCTCGTCCGGGCGCTCCTCGTACAGCCAGTGCCCGCAGTCCTCGATCACCTCGCCTCGAACAGTGTCGGCGTACCTGCCGACCTGCTCGGCCAACTTCTCCCCAAGGCTGGCCCGCGCGCCGACCGCCAGCACCGGCATGGTCAGCCTCGTGGCCCGGTACGCCGCGTTGTCGGCGATGTCCTGCGCGAAAGCCCGGAAGTGGCCGAAGCTGGCCCGGAGGTGCGCCGGGTCACGCAGGTGGCTCGCGTATTCCTCGACGTCCTCTGCCGCGATGCTGCCCTTGCGCACCATCAGGGCGTCGGTGAACCCGCTCACCCAGAGCACCTCCCGCCCGGTGACCACCTGTTCCGGCAGGCCGTTGCCGAGCGAGAAGAAGCCGAAATTCCACACCCCAGGCCCGGCGGAGGTGAGCGCAGGAAGCGTGTAGATGCCCTCGTCGGGGATCGGTGCCTCGGTGAGCGCCAAGCGGCTCACCCTGTCACGGTGCGCGGCGGCGTACGCGTACGCCACCATCGTCCCCAGGTCATGCCCGACCAGCCGGAGGTCACTGGTCAGGCCGAGTTGGTCGAGCAGGCCGTGCAGGTCGGCGGCGACCGTCTTCTTGTCATAGCCGCCGGCCGGGGCGTCGCTGTCCCCGAAGCCGCGCAGGTCGGGTGCGACCACGTCGAAGGAGCGTCCCAGTTCGGGCAGCAGGTGCCGCCACATGTACCAGCACTGCGGGTAGCCGTGCAGCAGCACCAGTGGCGGGCCACTGCCGCCCCGGACGTAGTTCATGCTGATCTGGCCGACCCGTGCCCGCTGCTCGGTGAACCCCGCCGGAACCCGCTCGCCGTTCATTGCCGCCTCCGTCCGCCGGCTGCCCGCCGCCGGACGTCCGGCTACCCGCTGTGCCGTGGCCCATACCTGGGGAAACGGGACCGGGACCGTTGATCATCACGAGTGTCACAGCACCCGGCTTGGGCCGTGCGGGACCCGGTGCGGGAGACTGGGCGACATGGCGGCTCGTGGCTTCCCGTACACCGATCTCAAGGACTTTCTCGCGGCGCTGGAGCGCGCGGGGGAGTTGCGCCGGGTCGACGTCCCGGTCGATCCCACCCTGGAGATCAGCGAGGTGGTCACCCGCACCGTACGAGCCGGCGGCCCGGCGTTGCTCTTCGAACGTCCGACCCGGGGCGAGATGCCGTTGGCGATCAACCTGTTCGGCACCGAGAAGCGGATGGCGATGGCTCTCGGCGTCGACTCGCTGGACGAGATCGGCGCTCGGATCGGCGCGCTGGTCAAGCCGGAGCTGCCGGTCGGCTGGTCCGGCATCCGTGAGGGCCTCGGCAAGGTCATGCAGCTCAAGTCGGTGCCGCCGCGCAAGGTGAAGACCGCGCCCTGCCAGGAAGTCGTCTACCGGGGCGACGACGTCGACCTGGACCGGCTGCCCGGGTTGCAGGTCTGGCCCGGTGACGGTGGGATCTTCCACAACTACGGGCTGACCCACACCAAGCACCCGGAGACCGGCAAGCGCAACCTGGGCCTGTACCGCCTCCAGCAGCACGGTCGCAACACCTTGGGCATGCACTGGCAGATCCACAAGGACTCGACCGCCCACCACGCGGTCGCCGAGCGGCTCGGGCAGCGTCTGCCGGTCGCGGTCGCGATCGGTTGCGACCCGGTCGTCTCGTACGCGGCCAGTGCCCCACTGCCCAGCGACATCGACGAATACCTGTTCGCCGGCTTCCTGCGTGGCGAGCGGGTGGAGATGGTCGACTGCCTCACCGTGCCGTTGCAGGTGCCGGCGCATGCGCAGATCGTCCTGGAGGGCTACCTGGAGCCCGGTGAGCGGCTGCCCGAGGGCCCGTTTGGTGACCACACCGGCTTCTACACCCCGGTCGAGCCGTTCCCCGTGCTGCACATCGAGGCGATGACCATGCAGCGCAAGCCGGTCTACCACTCGATCGTCACCTCCCAGCCGCCGCAGGAGGACCACGGCCTCGGCAAGGCCACCGAGCGGATCTTCCAGCCGCTGCTCAAGCTCATGATTCCGGACATCGTCGACTACGACCTGCCGGCCGCCGGGGTCTTCCACAACTGCGCGATCGTGTCGATCCGTAAGCGCTACCCGAAGCACGCACAAAAGGTGATGAACGCAATCTGGGGCGCACATCTGATGTCGCTCACCAAGCTCATCGTTATCGTCGACGAGGACTGCGACGTGCACGACTACAACGAGGTCGCCTTCCGCGCCTTCGGCAACGTCGACTACGCCCGTGACCTGCTGCTCACCGAAGGCCCGGTGGACCACCTCGACCACTCGTCGTACCAGCAGTTCTGGGGCGGTAAGGCGGGTGTCGACGCGACCCGCAAACTGCCCACCGAGGGGTACACCCGTGGGTGGCCAGAGGAGATGAAGATGAGTCCGGAAATCGCGGCCCTGGTCGACAAGCGCTGGAAGGAATACGGGATCTGATGGCGACCGCCGACAACCCCCGCGATCTTGCACTTTCGGCTCCCGATCCGTCCCCTTCCGCCACTTCTGTCACGACAGAAAGTGCAAGATCGCCGGGGCGGGTGCGTGCCTTCCTGGACCTCGTCAAGATCGAGCACTCCGTCTTCGCGCTGCCGTTCGCGTTCTTGTCGGCGCTCGCCGCCATGCAGGCCTTCGGCGGGCGGGTTCGCTGGTGGGACCTCCTGCTGATCACCGTGGCGATGGTCGGGGCGCGGACGTTCGCGATGGCCGCCAACCGGATCATCGACCGGGGGATCGACGCGCGGAATCCGCGTACCGCCGGCCGGGAACTGGTGACCGGGGCCGTGAGCGTGCGGACGGCCTGGACCGGCGCGGCCGTCGCGGTGGTGGTCTTCCTCGCCGCAGCCGCCCTGCTCAACCCGCTCTGCCTGGTGCTCGCGCCGTTCGCTGTGGTGCCGCTGGTCGTCTACCCCTACGCCAAACGGTTCACCAACTGGCCCCACGCCATCCTCGGGATCGCCCAGGCGGTCGGCCCGGTCGGTGCGTGGCTGGCGGTCACCGGCACCCTGGACGGCTCCGGGCCGGCCGGGCTGCTCGGCGCGGCGGTCGGGCTGTGGATCGGCGGCTTCGACCTGATCTACGCCTGCCAGGATTCCGAGATCGACCGGGAGATCGGCGTGCACAGCGTGCCTGCCCGGTACGGTCGGCGCTTCGCGCTGCACGCCTCCACCGTCGCGCACGTGGTGACCTTCGCGCTGTTCATCTGGTTCGGCGCGCTGATCGGCTTGGGCTGGCTCTGGTGGATCGGGCTTGCGCTGACCGCTGTCGCGTTCGGCTACCAGCACCTGGTGGTCACCCCCACCGATCTCAGCAAGGTCAACCGGGCGTTCTTCACCGCAAACGGGTTCGTTGGCATCGTGCTGTTCGTCTTCGCCCTGCTCGACCTGGTGATCCGGCTCGACCTACGACCCTGAGGCTCGCTGAGCGGCACCGGCGGGGTAGCGGGCGCTCTCCAAGGTCCACTCGATGGTGCCGCGAACGGCGTACGCGACCCCGTCGAGATGGTCGGTGACCGCCTCGTCCCACCCCGGGCCGAACGACGGCACCGCGGCCCGCAGAGCGACGAAGCGCTGCATCGAGTCCCGCCAGCGCTCGGCCGCCTGCTCGATCGCGTCCGTCGACGACACGGCCAACTCGCCCTGCATGGCCAGGACCAGGTTGTGCCCGCCCGAGGTGGCCCGGTCCCGCTCAAGGGAAGCCAGGTCGTTGTACCAGGAGAGCAGGTCGTTGCCGACGTGGCCGATTTGGCGTAGCAGCGGGTGCTGATAGATCGGGTCGGGCAACGTTCGACCGGTGGCGAACTCCACGAGCGAGTACGACACCTCCGCCGCCGAGGTCGCCCGCCGCAGTTCGACGTACTCGTCGACGCTGGGTCGGCGGCCGGCCTCCTTGTTGACCGCCTCCTGCCAGGCGCCGTCGAGATGCCGGGCCACCGCGTCGGCGAAGCGCAGCCGCCACCGGGACGACATCCGGCGGCGCGGCTCCCGCCAGCCCAGCACCAGCAGCCGCCGTAGTGGGCCGGCCAGCCCCGCCTGACGCAGCCGGGGGCCGTCGTGCAGCAGCGCCAGCGTGCCGTTGCGCAGTGCTCGGATCTGCTCAGGGGTGAGTCGGTCCGGCCCATCGCAGGCGTCGTCCACCAGGAAGAACCAGGTGAACAGAGCAGTCAGCACCCGCAGGTCGGCTTCGGTCGCCTCCGGGTAGAGCCGCCCGGCGTACCTAGCGAAAGCTCCCCGGGCCAGCCGGTGCAGCGCGGCGTCGTCCAGCGGGAGACCAAGCTCGGGCAGCAAGCCGAGCAGCCACTCCTGCACGTGGTCGGCGTACGGGGAGAGCCGGGACGGGATCGGACATTCGGCACGCAGCGCCCAGAGGGTCTCGTCGGTCGTCACCGTTGCCTCCTGTGCGAGATGGTTCCGGTGCGAATCGCCAGCGGCAGCATGTCAGGTCGACGGATCGCCCATCTACCCGCCGGACATGTCGGACTGAGCATCCCGGGGGTGCTGACCAGTAGGCCAGCCGGACCAGGCAGGCTGGAGGGCATGCGGGAACCATGGGTGGTCGGGGTCTCCGGGGCCTCCGGCACGCCGTACGCGGCGGCCGTCATCGGAGGACTGCTCGACGCGGGCGAGCCGGTGGACCTGATCGTGTCCCGGGCGGCACGGCTCACCGTGCTCGACGAGACCGGCCGACCGTTTCGCGACGGGCACTGGGCCGAGGACCTCACCGCCTGGCTCGACCGGGACCTGACCGGCGCGGATGTGCGGCACTGGCCGGCCGGCGACCTGGCCGCCGGGCCGAGCAGCGGCTCCTACCGGGTACGCGGGATGGCCGTGGTCCCCGCCAGCACAGCAGCCTGCGCGGGCATCGCGATCGGGCTCTCCAAGGACCTCTTGCAGCGCGCCGCCGAGGTCAACCTCAAGGAACGGCGGCCCGTGGTGGTGGTCCCCCGGGAGACACCGGTGACCCGCAGCCACCTTGAACACCTGATCGCGTTGCACGACGCCGGCGCGGTCGTACTGCCGGCCAGCCCCGGCTTCTACGGAGCCGGGGCTGCGGCCAGCGCCCAGCAGTTGGTCGACTTCGTGGCCGGCAAGGTGTTGGACGCGCTCGGCGTCCCACACACCCTGTTCCGCAGGTGGTCCGGCCAGCTCGGCGCGGCCCGGAGCTGAGCGGTCCGCTCAGCGAGCACGGGCTGCACGGGCTGCCTGCTCAGCGCCTGCGCCGTTGCCACCCGGCCGCTGCCCAACGCATGTCGTGCCGCCGCCCGGCCGGTTGGCCGAAGCGGGACGCGGACCGGACTGGTGTCCGGTCCGCGTGGCGTTTGTCCGCACCAGTTCAGTACATGCCGGCGTTGGCCGGACCCGGCCCCGTGGATGCGGCCGGCCCCACATTGCGTGGCTTTCCGACCTCGTCCACTTCGTCCAGCATGCCCTCCCCCTCAAGCAGGGCTCGCACCTCGGATTCCCGAAACCGGCGATGCCCGCCTGGAGTCCGGATGCTTCCTATCCGGCCGGCCGCCGCCCATCTCGTCACAGTCTTCGGGTCCACCCGAAACAGCGCGGCGACCTCACCCGGTGTCAGCAGGCGATCTCCAGTGTCCACAGCCCCCTCCTCGCGTCGACGAAGCCCCTGGCTGAACACACTGCCCCCGGCTGGTGCGAGCCCAGAGCCGTCATGAGGGACGTATGGCAATTACAGCACCAGGGACCTGGCCTGTCCGCCAAACGCGAAAAATGCACTGACTGGGAAGTTAGTAAATGCTACTGGTGCAACCCCCGCCTTGACCGTCTGTTTGTGAACAGTTACTCACTGCTCGGTCCAACGGATGCCGAAGGCGTCGCGTTACGCCTAACCGGTTAAGGTCACTCTCCGTGGACGCCATCGACCTGAGCCTCGTCGACCTGCTGCGCAGCAACGCCCGCCTCTCGTACGCCGAGTTGGCCCGACAGGTGGGCCTCTCGGCCCCGGCCGTACACGAGCGGGTCGGCAAGCTGGAGAGCAGCGGCGTGGTCCGCGGCTACGGTGCGGACGTGGCCCCCGAGGCGATCGGGCTGGGGGTCACCGCGCTGATCGGCATCGTCGAGGACTCCGGCGCCGACACCGACGACATGCTCGAGTCGCTGCGGGTGCTGCCCGAGATCGAGTCCTGCTACTTCATGGCTGGCGTGGAGTCGTTCCTGCTCAAGGCCCGAGTTGGCACGATCGCCGAGTTGGAGCAGCTGATCGTGCGGCTGAACCGGACCCCAGGGGTCGCCTCCACCCGCACCGCCATCGCTCTCTCCACCAAATGGGAGAACCGTCCCCAGCCGGTCGGCCCGCCCGTGGCCTGACAGGCGGCGTACCCCTGGTGTCGCCCGGTGAGACGGTGTACGCGGCCAACAGGCACGCGCTGCTGGCGTTCAGCCTCGGCACCCTGTCCGACCTGTGGATGGCCGGGTACCGGCGGGTGCACGCCGCCGGACCGCGTTGCCGGACCGGCGCTGACCCCCTCTGGACTGCTTGCTACGTTTCCCGACGTGACTCATCTCGACCGGTGCGACGCGGCCAGCCGGACCTGGGTGACGGAGGCGATCGCCTCCGTCGAGGCGGACGCGAACCGCTCCGCCGACACCCACCTGCTGCCTTTCCCGCTGCCGCGGGACTGGGGGATCGACCTCTACCTGAAGGACGAGTCGTCACACCCCACCGGCTCGCTGAAGCACCGGCTGGCCCGCTCGCTGTTCCTCTACGGTCTCTGCAACGGCTGGATCGGACCACGCACCACGATCGTCGAAGCGTCGTCGGGCTCCACGGCCGTCTCCGAGGCGTACTTCGCCCGGATGCTCGGTCTGCCGTTCATCGCGGTGATGCCCGCCTCCACCTCGCCCGAGAAGATCGCGCAGATCGAGTTTCAGGGCGGCCGATGCCACCTGGTGGACGATCCCGCAACCGTGGTGGTCGAGGCCCGTTGGCTGGCGGAGGACTCCGGCGGGCACTTCATGGACCAGTTCACCTACGCCGAGCGGGCAACCGACTGGCGGGGCAACAACAACATCGCCGAGTCGATCTACGCGCAGTTGGAGTTGGAGCGGCATCCGATCCCGTCCTGGGTCGTGGTGGGTGCCGGCACCGGGGGCACCAGCGCGACCATCGGCCGGTACGCCCGGTATCGCCGGCTCTCCACCAAACTCTGCGTGGTAGACCCGGAGAACTCGGCGTTCTACCCAGCCTGGCTGGCCGCCGACTGGTCGGTGCGGACCGGGAAGGGCTCCCGGATCGAAGGGATCGGCCGTCCCACCGTGGAGGCTTCGTTCCTGCCCTCGGTGGTGGACCGGATGGTCCAGGTGCCGGACGCGGCGTCACTGGCCGCGATGCGCGCCGGATCGGCGGTGCTCGGCCGGCGGGTCGGCGGCTCCACCGGCACCAACCTGTGGGGTGCGTTCGGCCTGATCGCCGCGATGCTCGCCGAAGGCCGGACCGGGTCGGTGGTCACCCTGATCTGCGACCCGGGCGATCGGTACGCGGACACGTACTACGCCGACGACTGGGTGGCCGCCCAGGGCCTCGACCTGACGCCGCACCTGGCCACGATCGAACGGTTCCTGGCCAGCGGCACCTGGCCCGCCTGAGCTCTGTCAGCCCCGTTCAGCGCGGGTCGATCCGTTCGGCCAGGCCGGGGTAGCGCACCACGTAGCCGCTGTCGTCCAGATCGATGTCGGCGGTGAAGGTGCCGCTTGCGAACCGCACCCGGCCCGGCCCGCGCCCGGTGTAGATCTGCTCGGCCGGCACCACCTCCAGGCCAGGCAGCAGCACCCACGCGACGGTGATCCGGTGTGCCAGGTCGGCCGGCTCGGCGGCCAGCCGGAGCCGGTGGACCGGCAGGGTGTTGAACAGCGGCGAACCGCTCAGGTCGACGTCGAGTGCGTCGGCAAGCCGGTCCGGGTCATCGGTGCCCGGCAGACCGGCCCGGGGATGACCGGCCGCGACCAACGCCGCGTCCAGGTCGCCCTGCTCGGCGGTGGTCACCCGCCACCGGTCGGCGGCCCGCTCCAGCGTCACTTTGCGCAGCCAGCCCAACCCTTCGGCCTCGACCTCGACGCGGGCGGTGGTCCACTCCGGCGTGGTGGTCAGCTGGTAGCGGGCGGTCCAGGGGATCGGGTCCACGGCGAGCAGGGTGCCGCGGGCCGCCAACCCGTGGCCGTCGTCGAGCAGCACCTGCTCGCTGCCTGCGGTGTCCGTCCGGGACCAGAAGATCGACTTCGGCATGGTCGGCATGAGCCGGACGTTACGCGACCGGGCCGGCAACGGCAGCGCATGCGCGAACGCCGCCGCGAAGCATGGGCTCCGCGACGGCGTTCGGTGGATCAGTGGATCAGTGGGTGCGCGCCGGCGGTCGCCCGCCGAAACCGCGCCGGTCGTCGCGCGGCCGCTCGTCGCGCGGCCGGTCGTCGCGCGGCCGGTCGTCGCGCGGCCGGTCGTCCCGGCCACGGCTCTCCGGGCGGAAGCCACCCCGAGTTTCCCGGTCGCCGAAGCGCCGCTCGCCAGTCGGCCGGTCACCCCGGCCGTCCCGGTCACCGGACTGCGGCCGGTCGCCGAACCGACGCTCGCCCTGCGGCCGGTCACCGTAACCCCGGGTGTCCCGGTCGGCGTAACGCCGCTCGCCGGTCGGCCGGTCACCGTACTGGCGGTCACCCTGGGGGCGGTCGCTGTAACGTCGCTCGCCTTGCGGGCGGTCGCCGTACTGGCGGTCGCCCTGGGGGCGGTCGCTGTAACGTCGCTCGCCGGTGGGGCGGTCGCCGTACTGGCGGTCACCTTGAGGGCGGTCGCTGTAACGTCGCTCGCCTTGCGGGCGGTCGCCGTACTGGCGGTCGCCCTGGGGGCGGTCGCTGTAACGCCGCTCGCCGGTGGGGCGGTCGCCGTAACGGCGCTCGCCGCCCGTGCGGTCGCCGAACCTACGCGGGCCCCCGGCCCGGTCGTCGAAGCGACGCGATCCGCCGGAGCGGTCGCCGTAGCCCCGGGGCTCAGCCTCGACACGAACTGGGACGCCGCTGGGCTCGCGGGCACCGACCAGCTCGGCCAACGCCGGGTCGCCGACCCGGACCCGGCTCTCGGCCGGCGCCACGCCGGCCTTCTCCATCATCGCCAGGGTGGTGCGGCGCTGCTTGGGCAGCACCAGCGTGGCGACCGCGCCAGACTCGCCCGCCCGTGCGGTGCGCCCCGCGCGGTGCAGGTAGTCCTTGGGGTCCTTCGGCGGGTCGACGTGCAGCACCAGGGTGACCCCGTCGACGTGGATGCCCCGAGCCGCCACGTCCGTGGCGACCAGCACGTTCATCCGGCCCTCACGGAACTCGGCCAGCGTCTTGGTACGCATCCGCTGGGTCTTGCCGCCGTGCAGCCCACCGGCGCGTACGCCGACGGCCGCGAGCTGCTCGACCAGTCGGTCCACCCCGAGCTGGGTGCGGGCGAAGACCATGGTCCGGCCGTCACGGGCAGCGATCGAGGCCGCCACCGGGAACTTCTCGTGCGGCGGGATCAACAGCATGTGGTGGTCCATGGTGGACACCGATGCGGTGGACGGCGCCGTGGAGTGGGTCACCGGGTCGGTCATGAACCGCTTGACCAACGCGTCGACGTCACCGTCCAGGGTGGCCGAGAAGAGCAGCCGCTGCCCGTTTGCGGGCGTCTTCGACAGCAGGTCGGTCACCTCGGGCAGGAAGCCCATGTCGGCCATCTGGTCGGCCTCGTCGAGCACCGTGACCTCGACGTCGTCGAGCTGGCAGATGCCCCGCTCGATCAGGTCGCCGAGCCGGCCCGGAGTGGCCACGATGATCTCCACGCCGCGCCGCAGTGCGTCGATCTGACGGTCGTACGGGACACCGCCGACGGCAGTCTTGAGGAAGATGCCGACGGACTTGCCCAGCGGCACCAGCGCGTCGTTGACCTGCATGGCCAGCTCGCGGGTGGGCACCAGGACCAGGGCGCGCGGACGCATCGGCCGGGCCCGGTTGCGGTTGGACAGCCGAGCGATCATCGGCAGACCGAAGGCGAGCGTCTTGCCCGAACCGGTCTGCCCGCGGCCCAGCACGTCGCGGCCGGCGAGCGCGTCCGGAACGGTGGCCCGCTGGATCTCGAACGGGCTGGTGATGCCCTGCTGTGCCAGCGCGCGCACCAGCGGCTCGGGCAGGCCGAGCGAGGCGAAGCTGATCGGATCGGCGGCGGTCTCCGTCGGAGCGGTCCCTGCCGGCAGAGCGCCGGCCTCGTTCGGGGAAGCGTCGAGCGGCTCCCGAGTGCTGTCGGTCGCCGGGGCCGGGTTGGAAACGGACGTAACGGTGCTGTGGTCAGCAGAGGTGGTCAACAAAAGCCTTTCGAGCGGGGCGCATCTTCGCGATGGCCTGCCGCGGCTGTGCCGCCGGATCGCCCGCAAGATCGCCCAGGGGCGCACACCACGCGCGCCGGGTCAGTGATCTCAGCCAGTGTACGGCGATCTGGCGAAGCCGCCAGCCGGTTGCCCGACGGTAGTGGGCGGACTCACCATCGTCCCCACTCGGCGGCTCACCCGTTGAGCACGCTGCCCATCAGACCGTCCAGGGCGTCGCCGGCGAGCAGTACGACCATGACGCTGATCGCCACCAGCAGCCCCAGAGCGGCGGCCAGGACGATCATCACCCGAGTGTTCCTGGACCGTTCGGCCGGTGCGTCCGACCAGCCCTGGGCCAGGATGTGCCCGGTCAGCGAGCCGGAATTCTCCACCGCGTTGGCGGGCATCGCGATCGTGGTGAAACCCGGCCCCTCGCCGCTGCCGTAGACGGTGCCGGCCAGGTCAGAGCCACCGCCGTGCCGCCCACGGGCACCGGCCACACCCTGTCCAGCGGAGCTACCCGAAGAGCTGCCCGTCGGCACGGTCATCCGCGAGTTTCGGCTGCCGTTCCCGTTCAACGGGGAAGCGCCGGCGGTGGACGGCGGCCAGCTCGGCAGCGCTGGCGCGGGTACCACCGGCGAGGCAGGGGCGGGTGTCTCAGCGAACGCCCCGCCGGTCGTCGGGCGTGCCGTCCCGGGGGTGGACGGCCACCCGGCCGGCGGTGCGGAAATCGATGCGTTGGCTCGTACGCCGGGCGTGTCGGTCATCGCCGGCGGCGGCGGGAACGGCGGCGCCGGCATCGGGCCGGGCGGGGCTGGTGGCGTGGGCACCGGCGGACCGGGTGGCGGCACGGGTGGGCTCGGGATGGGCGGTGCCGGAGGGCCCGGGATGGGCGGCATCGGCGAGGGCGGCGGGACAGGTGGACCCGGGACGGGCGGAACCGGACCGGGCGGCGGCGTGGGTCGGGGCCCCGGCGTCGGCATCGGGCTGGGCGGGTACGGACCCGGGGTCGGTGCGGGCTCCGGTTCGGGTGGTGTCGGCTGGGTCGGCCCAGGGCCGGGTGGCGTGGGTGCCGGCCCCGGCTCCGGAGTCGATGGCGTCGGCGGCTGGGCCGGCTCAGGCGGCTGGGCCGGCTCGGGATTCACCGGCCCGGCTCGGTAGACGGCCGGCGTGCTCCCCCGACCGGCCGGGGTGCCCATGGCACCGGCCGTGAGCCGGCTGCTGCCGGGAACCGTGGCGCTGGCCCGGGCCGGCGGGGCTGAGTCGTTCCGCTGTCCGGGCAACGCGACATCGGCGGGCCGCTGTCCGGGCAACGCGACATCGGCGGGCCGCTGTCCGGGCAACGCGACATCGGCCGGGTCGGGCGAGCCGGTCGCACGGTAGGTGGTTGCGGTGACCGGGGAACTGGCCGGCAGATCACTGCGGAGAGCCCCGGCAGTCGAGACGCTGGCGCGGGCTCGCACCGGCGCGGCAGCCTGGTTCGGACGATCGTCGGCGGTCGCCGGCTGTCCGGCGCCCACGTCGGTGGCCGCTGGTTGCTGGGCGTCCTGGTCGGTGGCCGCTGGTTGCTGGGCGTCCGGCTCGGGAACGTCCGTGGCAACGACGGCGGAGGCGTCGGCGGCACTGGTGTCAGGGGTGGCCGCGGCTGTGCCGCTCGTGGCCGGGCCGGCGTCAGAGGCAGCCGAATCAGCGCCGGTGGCAGCCGGGTCGGCGTCGACGGGGGGCACCGGGTCGGCGGTGCCTGGCCTGGGCGGGTCGGCTCGGTCGACCACGGGGTCGAAAGTCTCCGCCGGATCATTCTGCTCGGCCATCTCCGCCCTCCGCGCCATGCTCGCACCCGGACCCGTGACGTCGAGTCGGATGTGCCTGGTTGCCACGGTGCCACAGATCTTCCCGAGCGGACAGCCGGAGCCGGTCGTGGCGGATCAACCCGTGGCGCTGGCGCTGCCGCTGCCCGTCGCGCTCGTGCTGGCCTTCGGCGTGGTCGTCGGGGCGGTGCTGCCCGGGGCGCTGGTCGGTGCCGAGGGCATGGTCGTCGGGGTGTTCGTCGGTGTCGGCGAGGTGCCCTTGGTCGGCGTGGGCGTGGGCGTGGGCGTCGGCGTCGGCTTGGGCGTCGGCGTCGCGCTGCCGGTGGGCTTCGGAGTGGTTGACCCCGTCGGTGTCGGCTTCGTGGTCGGCGTGGGCGTGGGCGTCGGCTTCGGGGTGGGCGTCGGCTTCGGTGTGGGCGTCGGCTTCGGTGTGGGCGTCGGCTTCGGTGTGGTGACCGGCAGCGTTGGGATGGTCACGATCGGTGCCGGCACTGCGCCGATCACCCGGGTGGCCGCGTACAGCCGGGACCAGCCGACGACCGAGATCTTGACGACGTCGCCGGTGGTGGGCGCCTGCACCATCTTGCCGTTGCCGATGTACATGCCGACGTGGTGGATCGTCGTCCAACTGCTGCCGGACGCGAAGAAGAGCAGATCACCAGGGAGTAGTGCGCTCTGCGGAACGGTCCGGCTCCGGGTGGCGGCGTACTGGTCACGGGCGACCCGGGGCAGGTCGAAGTAGTCGGCACCCGAGGACCGGTAGGCCGCCCACATCAGGCCGGAGCAGTCGAACTGGTTCGGCCCTTCCTCGGACCACTTGTACGGATCGCCGAGCTGCGCGAGCGCGTACCGGACCGCGGCCAGCGCCCGGGGGTGCGCGGCCATGCCGCTGATGTTCTGGTTGTTGACGTACCCGGCACCGATCTGCTGCTCGGTGGCTTCCTGCAGGCGTTCGATGGCGATCAGCTGGGCGGCGTTGTCCCGGCGCAGCTTGAGCAGACTCGCCTCGGCGGTGCGGAGCGCCGTCTCGCCTGCGGTGAATTTCGCCTCGGCGGCGGCGAGCAGGTCCTTGGCTTGGGTGTGTTTCTGGTAGGCGTCCTGCTCATTGACACGGGCACGGGCCAACTCCCCGGCCACTCCGGTGGTGCCGCCGTCGACCTTCTCGCCGCGAGTGATCTGCTGCAGGCGGCTCAGCCCACGGATCTCCTGGGCAAGCTCGCCGGGCGGCAGCGCGGCGGCAGCCCTGACGGCGTCCGCGGCGGCAGCCTCGGCCGCCTGCTGGGCTCGGAGCAGGGCGTCCTGCGTGGTCGCGAGCACCTTGCCGGCAGCTTCTAGCTGGGCCTGCGCCTCGGTGCGTTTCTGCCGGCTCTCCAGAAGCGCCTCGCCGAGTGTGCCGACCTCGGTCTCGGCGGCGTAGATCTGCGCGGCCAGCGGCCCGGTGCCGATGTTGCCGATCGGTGGGGCCGGCACACCAGCGACGGGTGGGCCGCCGGGCAGTTGAAGCGCGCCGACCGCCTGCGGGCGGGAGCCGGTGTCCGGCACGGTCGTGGGCACCCCAGGCTCGGCGTACGCGGGGGTGGCCAGCACTGCGGCGGCGATCGCGCCGAGCAGGGCGGCCCAGAGCTTCGGACGCAGCACCGGCGAGATCACCGGGCTCCGTCGTCGCTGCCGTCGCCCGCGCTCGCTGTCGACCATGCCGCTCCCCGTCCCGCCGCTCGTCGCCGCGCTCGGTGGGCACGGCCGTCGGGACGGTACCAGTGTGTGTGTTCCGCCCCATCTTGTTACTACCGCACCTCGCCACCCTTGTCGATGCGTGATGGGGTTACGGGAGGCTGAGAGTTAGGTGAAGTAGGTCGCCGCCGACCGTGCCGCTGGGGTTGTCGGCGCCCCGACGTACTCTCGATCGGGACCGCAGGTGGAAGGGACGTGCCATGGACGCCGGACTCAAGCGTGAGCTCGAAGCGAAGGTGTACGCCGGTGAACGGCTGACCCGGGAGGACGGGGTCGCCCTCTACGACAGCGACGACCTGACCTGGTTGGGGCGGCTCGCCCACCACAAGCGCACCGAGCTCAACGGCGACCGGGTGATGTTCAACGTCAACCGGCACCTCAACCTGACCAACGTCTGCTCGGCGTCCTGTGCGTACTGCTCGTTCCAGCGCAAGCCGGGCGAGAAGGACGCGTACACGATGCGCATCGACGAGGCGGTCCGCAAGGCCAAGGAGATGGAGGATGAGCAGCTCACCGAGCTGCACATCGTCAACGGCCTGCACCCCACGCTGCCCTGGCGTTACTACCCGAAGGTGCTGCGTGAGCTGAAGGCGGCGCTGCCGAACGTCAAGCTCAAGTGCTTCACGGCGACCGAGGTGCAGTGGTTCGAGAAGATCAGCGGTCTGAGTGCCGACGAGATCCTCGACGAGCTGATGGACGCCGGCCTGGAGTCGCTGACCGGCGGTGGCGCGGAGATCTTCGACTGGGAGGTCCGGCAGCACATCGTCGACCACGCCTGCCACTGGGAGGACTGGTCCCGCATCCATGCCCTTGCGCACAGCAAGGGCATGAAAACCCCGGCGACCATGCTGTACGGCCACATCGAGGAGCCCCGGCACCGGGTCGACCACGTGCTCCGGCTGCGGGAGCTGCAGGACGAGACCGGTGGCTTCGCGGTCTTCATCCCGCTGCGCTACCAGCACGACTTCGTGGATTCGGCCGACGGCAAGATCCGTAACCGGATCCAGGCGCGCACCACGATGGCTTCGCCGGCCGAGTCGTTGAAGACGTTCGCCGTCTCCCGGCTGCTCTTCGACAACGTGCCGCACGTGAAGAACTTCTGGGTGATGCACGGGCTGTCGGTGGCCCAGCTCTCTCTGAACTTCGGCGTGGACGACCTGGACGGCTCGGTCGTCGAATACAAGATCACGCACGACGCCGACTCGTACGGCACCCCGAACACCATGCACCGCGAGGACCTGCTGCAACTGATCTGGGATGCCGGTTTCCAGCCCGTCGAACGGGACACCCGTTACAACGTGGTCCGGGAGTACGACAAGGCCCCGTCGCTGGCCGAGCGGCGCGCTGAGCCGCAGCAGGTCTGGGCCTGAGTCACCACGTACTCTCGCAGTCGATGACCGAGCAACGCAGTTCTGAGCAGCAGAGCGGGTTTCCTCGCCGGGACGACGAGGGGCGCATCCGTACCCTGGGCGATCTGCTCGGGGTGTGCCTGGCGGGTCTGGTCATCGGCGTGCTGGCGTTGGTGCTGTTCGAGTGGGGGTTCGCCTCGGCCGGCGCCGGCGATTTCGGGCACACCAACGGCTGGCTGGCGGTGATCCTGCCCGCCTGGCTGTTCTGGGACGATTTCCGGGCCTGGGGGTTCGGCGCGGCCCGGGTGGTGGCGGCGGTGGTCGCCGCTGCCGTCGGGGTGTTCGTCGGGCTGCTGATCGCTGGTCTGGGCGCCGGGTTGCCGCCGCTGCTCTCCGGCGCGTTGGCGGCGGGGGCGTTCACAGTGGCGTACGCGACGGTTTGGTTTCCGGGCGTCCGCTGGCTGGCCCGCCGGACCGGCTGACCGTGACCGCCCGCTGGGCGGATCGACTTTTCCGCCGGCACCGGCGGGTGACGGAGAGAACGGAGTGGTGCAGGT
The DNA here is from genome assembly GCF_049841575.1 of Micromonospora sp. DT201. Lineage (NCBI taxonomy): Bacteria > Bacillati > Actinomycetota > Actinomycetes > Micromonosporales > Micromonosporaceae > Micromonospora > Micromonospora sp. DT201. The sequence continues at coordinate 540,926 of NZ_JBNCKP010000002.1, forward strand.
GAGCGCCGCGCTCAAGTACACGCTGGGCCGGATCGGGCTGTTCGTCGCCGTGCTGGCGGCCCTCTGGCTGATCGACATGAACGTGTTCCTGAAGCTGATGCTGGCACTGGTCTTCTCTGCCGCGCTCTCCTTCTTTCTGCTGCGTGGCTGGCGGGACGAGATGGCCGAGGAGATGGCCAGCGCCTCCGAGCGCCGCCGTACCGAAAAGGAACGCCTCCGCTCAGCCCTAGCCGGCGACGACCCCACCACCCCCACCCCCACCACCCCCACCGACCCCACCCCGCCCACCGACCCCACCGACAAACCTTCGCGTTGATCAAGAGGTTTGCGTCACCGACAGCCGATCTGGTGACGCAAACCTCTTGATCAACCTGCGTTCGGCGGGGTGGGGGAGCAGTCGGGGTTGGGGTTTTACCAGTTGGTGGAGCCGGGGGTTTTGGGCCAGGGCTTTTGGAGCGGCTTGATCAGGTAGGCGATACCACCGGAGCCGCCGGAGACGCCGCCGCTGGCGTTGGTGCGCTTGGTCCGCAGCCAGATCTGCTCGAACTGCGCACGCTTGTAGACGTTGCGCACCACGTCGTTGCTGGACGAGGCCGGGTCGTTGACGATCACGTCGCCGTCGGCGGTGAAGCCGACCACCACGAAGAGGTGCCCAGAGGTCCCGTAGTTCGCACCGTCCAGCTCACTGGCGAGGAAAGACTGGCTGGTCACGACGGGAATGCCGGCGGCGATGAAACGCTCCAGCTCGTCCAGTGAGTGCAGTCGGGTCACCCGACTCTCCAGGCCGGGGAAGCTGGCCGCGTACGCGGTGTTGAACGGCCAGTTGCCGGCGCCGTCGTACTCGTAGTCGTAGGTCGACCGGGCGGCGTGGTTGACCGTCGGGTCGGGGTAGGTCGGGTCCACCCAGGAGGTGTCGGCCTTTGACGGCTTGCGACCCCAGTACTCGACCACCATCTCGGTGGAGGTGGGTGAGCACCACGCCTCGCCGCCGCCGTCGTACTCGGGGTAGTGCCCGGCGTGCACGTTCTGTGAGTAGCGGGGCACCGGTAGCTCGACGCCCCAGGCGATGTGTCCGGCGCTCGGCGTCACGGTGAACCGGTCCGGCACGGTGGAGCTCATCGCGCCGAGCATCCGGACCACCGGCGCGGCGGTCTGCCCGGGTGCCCGGTAGAGGGTCAGCCGCAGCTGGTACGACCGCAGCAGCACCCCGGCGGCGGCGTCGTCGATGCTGAAGGTGTCGGTCCAGATCGACGAGAAGGGATCGCCCTGCCCGTCGAGGCTGGTCCGCTTGATGTCGGTGTCGCCGGACGCCCAGCGACCCATGACGTACCACGGGGTCTGGTCGCCGCTGGTGTATCTGCCCTGCATCTCCACCTGGATCCAGGTGCCGGCGGGGGTTTCCGCGTTCCACGAGGCGATCAGCTCGGTGGCGTCGAACCCGATCCGGGTGACCGGTGAGGTCCAGGTGCCGTACTCCCAGGTGCGGGTGGCGCCGGTGTGCGGGTCGGCGTACTCGGTGGTGCCGGCGGGGCGGGCCAGGGTGAGGCCCGCGCGGGCACCGGGCACCACGCGGGTGCCGGCCCGGCTGCCCCGGTGCCAGTCGGCGGGCCCGGACCAGTCCTGGTAGGTGATCTGTTCGTCGTGGCTGGGGGTGGGCGGGCGGCCCGCCGTCGCGGGTGCGGTGGTGGCAAACAGGGTGAGTGCGGTGACGCCGGCGATGGCGGCCGCGCGCAAGCGGGATCTGGCCATGAGTGCTCCGCGGTGTCGAGAGGGGCATCGTCGCTGGCCAGTTTTCCGCTTGGAGAGAAGTTTCGCCATATGTTCAAGCTTGGAAAACCATTGCCGCAGGGATGATCAGCTCGGGATGCATTAGACAGTGATCAATATTGATATGACCATGTGACGGGTGGTGAAGTGTCCTTCACCGAGCGGGATCTCCCGCCCATCGAGGAGGTAGTCCATGGCCCTCCGCACGCCAATCCCTCTCCGCCGCGTCCTGGTGCTCGCCGTCGTCACCGGGCTGGGAATCGTCACCGTCGCCGCGGGTCCGGTCGCCGCCCGACCGGCACCGGACCGGACCGCCGAGCCGGCCGCCGCCGGCTATCGGGTCCTCGGACCTCGAACCCTCGCCGACCGCAACGCGGTGGCCCGCACCGGAGCCGCCATCGACTACTCCGAACACGGGGTGCTGCACATCTCGGCCACTGCGGTCGAGGCCGCCGCGATCGGCAAACTCGGCTTCCGGCTCGAACCGCTCGCCCCACCGCCCAACGCCGAGCGCGGCGCCGACGGGGTGGGCACGCTGGCCTTCCCGCCCGCCGACTCCAACTACCACGACTACGCGGAACTGACCGCCGTCGTGAACCAGGTCGTCGCCGACCACCCGGCGATCGCTCGCAAGATCAGCATCGGTTCGTCGTACGAGGGCCGCGACCTGATGGCGGTGAAGATCTCCGACAACGTCGGCACCGACGAGGCCGAGCCGGAGATCCTGTTCAACTCCCAGCAGCACGCCCGTGAGCACCTGACCGTCGAGATGGCGATCTACCTGCTCAACCTCTTCACCGACAGCTACGGCGGTGACTCCCGGATCACCAACATCGTCAACAGCCGGGAGATCTGGATCGTCCCGACGGTCAACCCGGACGGCAGCGAATACGACATCGCCACCGGGTCGTACCGGTCCTGGCGCAAGAACCGGCAGCCCAACAGCGGCTCGTCCAACGTCGGCACCGACCTGAACCGCAACTGGGGCTACAACTGGGGTTGCTGCGGCGGCTCGTCCGGCAGCACCTCGTCGGAGACCTACCGGGGGCCGTCGGCGTTCTCCGCACCCGAAACGCAGGCGCTGCGCAACTTCGTCAACGGCCGGGTGGTCGGTGGAGTGCAGCAGATCAAGGCCAACATCGACTTCCACACGTACTCGCAGTTGGTGCTCTGGCCCTACGGCTACACCACCGCGAACACCGCGACCGGGATGAGCGCGGACCAGTACAACACCTTCGCCACCATCGGCCAGCAGATGGCGGCCACCAACAACTACACCCCGGAGCAGTCCAGCGACCTCTACATCACCGACGGGGACAGCCTCGACTGGTTGTGGGCAACCCACAACATCTGGGCGTACACCTTCGAGATGTATCCCGGCTCGTCCGGCGGCGGCGGCTTCTACCCGCCCGACGAGGTGATCGGAGCGCAGACCTCGCGCAACCGGGAGGCGGTGCTGATCCTCAGTGAGTACGCCGACTGCCCGTACCGGGCCATCGGCAAGCAGGCGCAGTACTGCGGCGGTGGTGGTGGCGGCACAACGGTCTGGTCGGACACCTTCGAGACCGCCACCGGCTGGACCATCAACCCGGCCGGCACCGACACCGCCACCGTCGGGGCGTTCGAACGGGGTGCCGCCCAGGCGACCACGTCCTCCGGCGCCAAGCAGCTCACCCCGTACGCCGGTGCCAACGACCTGGTCACCGGCCGGCTCGCCGGCTCGGCGGCCGGTGACTACGACGTGGACGGCGGCGTGACCAGTGCGCGGTCCCCGGCGGTGACCCTGCCGTCGTCCGGCACGCTGACGCTCTCGCTGGCGTGGTACCTGGCGCACGGCTCGAACGCCTCGTCGGCGGACTACCTGCGGGTGAGCGTGGTGCACAACGGCGGCACCACCGCGCTGTTCACTCAGGCCGGCGCGGCGTCCAACCGCAACGGGAGTTGGGCGGTGGCCAACCTCAACCTCACCCCGTACGCCGGCCAGTCGGTCCGCATCCTCGTCGAGGCGGCGGACTCTTCCGGTGCCAGCCTGGTGGAGGCGGCTGTGGACAACGTCACCATCACGTCCTCCTGATCGGGTGGGGTCCCGTCCCGCCCACGACGGGGCCCCACCACCCGTTTCTGAACGCCAGGATCCCGGACATTTGCCCCTCAGCTCCCGCTCTGCGGCACTCAGGCGGATCGACTCGTGACGATCGGCCCGTGAACGATCCGGCACGTCGCGACGGTGCGCTACCGTCTTAGCGACAAGTCCGCAGCGAAGCCGGTGCGAAACCCGGCGCTGTCCCGCAACTGTGATGCCCCACCCGAGGGTGGGGACGAGCCAGGTCGCCTCGGATCGGTCGCGATACGCGCTCTCGAGGAAGGGCGCCTCGTGGGCGGGCGTACGAAAGTCCCTGTCGGCGAAGCACCACACTCCTCGACCGACAGGAGGCCCCTATGTTCAGACGTACCCCTCGACTCTTCGCCGCGACCCTCGCGGTTGCCGCGCTCGCCCTCGGCGCCTGCGCCGAGAAGGCCGACGACAAGCCGAGCACCGCAACAGCAGCCGCTGCCTACCCGGTCACGGTCGGTGCGCTCACCCTCGACAAGCGCCCCGAGAAGATCGTCTCGCTGTCGCCCACCGCGACCGAGATGCTCTTCTCGATCGGTGCCGGCCCGCAGGTGACCGCCGCTGACGGCCAGTCCAACTACCCGGCCGAGGCGCCCAAGACGGACCTGTCCGGCTTCCAGCCCAACGCTGAGGCGATCGCCGGCAAGAACCCCGACCTGGTGGTGATCTCCGACGACCGGAACAAGGTCGTCGAGCAGCTCGGCAAGCTGAAGATCCCGGTCTACCTGACCCCGGCGGCGACCACGCTTGACGACTCGTACAAGCAGATCACCGAGCTGGGCACGCTGACCGGGCACGCCGACCAGGCCACCGACGTCGCCACCCGAATGAAGGACGACATCGCCAAGCTGGTCAAGGACCTGCCGCAACGCGCCGAGAAGCTCACCTACTTCCATGAGCTGGGCCCGGAGTTGTACACCGCCACCAGCAAGACCTTCATCGGTTCGCTCTACAGCCTGGTCGGCCTGACCAACATCGCCGACCCGGCCGACGCGGACGGCAAGAGCGCCGGCTACCCGCAGCTGTCCCAGGAGTTCATCGTCAACGCGGACCCGGACTTCGTTTTCCTGTCCGACTCCAAGTGCTGCCAGCAGAACGCGGACTCGGTCAAGGCGCGCAGCGGCTGGGCTGGGCTCACCGCCGTGAAGAACAACCAGGTGGTCGCACTGGACGACGACATCGCCTCCCGCTGGGGCCCGCGCGTCGTGGACCTGCTCCGGGTCATCATCGACGCGGTCGTCAAGGTGCCCGCGTGACCCCCGTGGCTCGGTGAGCGCGAGGAGTGAGCCGGGTTTGCGAGCCCCGCAGTCGCGAATGTGGGTGGCTCGGTGAGCGCGAGGAGTGAGCCGGGTTTGCGAGCCCCGCAGTCGGTCGCCCGGCCTGCGGGGCTGCGCATGCGGTGGCTGGTCGCCGGGGTGTTCGCGGTGCTCGTCGCGCTCGTCGCCGGGGTGTCGCTCGGCCCGGTGAGCCTGCCTCCGGGCAGTGTCGCCGCCGAGCTGCTCAACCTGATCCCGGGGGTGCACCTCGACAGCGGGCTGTCCGAGCGTGAGATCGCGATCGTCACCGAGCTGCGGCTGCCCCGGGTGGTGCTGGGCCTGCTCGTCGGCGGTCTGCTGGCTCTCGCGGGCGGCTGCTACCAGGGCGTGTTCCGCAACCCGCTGGCCGATCCGTACCTGCTCGGTGTGGCTGCCGGCGCCGGCCTCGCGGTCACCGCGGCCATCGCCCTCGGCGGTGCCGGCCGACAGGGCTCGATCTCCGGGTTGCCGATTACCATCCCGCTGGCCGCGTTCGCCGGTTCACTGCTCGCTGTGACGATGACCTATGTGCTCGGCGCTGCCGGCGGGCGCAGAGGGTCTCCGGCGATGCTGATCCTGGCCGGGGTGGCGGTGTCCGCCTTTCTCTCCGCCGGGCAGACGTACCTGCTGCAACGAAACTCCGACAGCATCCAGCCGGTCTACTCCTGGCTGCTCGGTCGGTTGGCAACCGCCGGATGGCATGACGTGCTGCTGGTGCTCCCGTATGCCGCACTCACCACCGTGGTGGTGCTGCTGCACCGCCGCGAGTTGGACGTCCTCGCGGTCGGTGACGACGAGGCGAGGAGTCTGGGCCTGCACCCGCAGCGCACCCGGTACCTGTTGATCGCTGCCGCTTCCCTGGGTACTGCGGCGGCGGTCTCGGCGACCGGGCTGATCGGCTTCGTCGGCATCATCGTGCCGCACACCGTCCGGCTGCTGGCCGGGTCGAGTTACCGGGTGATCCTGCCGATGTCACTGTTGTTCGGCGGTGCGTTCCTGGCGCTGACCGATGTGGTGGCCCGCACCGCCGCGGCTCCGACCGAGGTGCCGATCGGGGTGGTGACCGCCCTGCTGGGCGGCCCGTTCTTCGTCCTCGTGCTGCGGACCGCCCGACGGGCGCTCACGTGAGTCCCGAATCCACCGCGTCCGCTGCTGGCCGGCCGGTCGACGGCGGTGTGCCGGCCGTCGAGGTGCGGGGGCTGCACGTCAGCCTGGACGGCGCGCCGGTCCTGGCCGGCGTCGACCTCACTGTCGCCGGCGGCGAGTGGGTCACCGTGATCGGCCCGAACGGCGCCGGCAAGTCGACCCTCTTGCGGGCCGTCGGCGGCCTGCTGCCCGCGCCGCCCGGGGCGATCACCCTGTTCGGTACGGCGAGTGCCGCGCTGCGCCGCCGGGACCGCGCCCGGGTGGTGGCCACGGTGGCACAGTCCCCGGTGGTGCCGCCCGGCATGTCGGTGCTGGATTACGTGCTGCTCGGCCGCACCCCGTACATCCCGGCGCTGGGACGGGAGTCGACCGCCGACGTCGATGCCGTGTACGAGGTGCTGGGTCGGTTGGACCTCACTGGTTTCGACCGCCGCGAGTTGGTGACCCTCTCCGGGGGTGAACGGCAGCGGGTGTTCCTCGCCCGGGCGCTCGCCCAGGGTGCGACGCTGCTGCTGCTCGATGAGCCGACCAGCGCTCTCGACATCGGCCACCAGCAGGAGGTGCTGGAGGTGGTCGACCAGTTGCGCCGTGAGCATGGTTTGACCGTCCTCGCCACGATGCACGACCTCTCCCTGGCCGGTGAGTACGCCGACCGGATGGTGCTGCTCGCAGGCGGTCAGGTGGTGGCCGCCGGGACCCCGTCCGAGGTGTTGACCGAGCACCTGCTCGCCACCCACTACCGGGCCAGCGTCCGAGTAGTCCCCGGCACCCACGGCCCCCTGGTGGTCCCCGTCCGCCCACCCCGCCCCAACTCCCACCCCGCCTGACCCAACCCCACCCGCCTGACGCTTGATCATGGGGTTTGCGAGCGCAAATAGGGCGAAGGTGCCCGTCAACCTCATGATCGCCGGGCTCGACAGTGGGGTGGGGTGGGGGTGGGGGTCCGTTAGGGGCCTAGGTCGATTACGGAGAAGAGTGCGCCCTGGGGGTCGCGTAGGGCTGCGAACCGGCCCGCCGGGATGTCACGTGGCGGAACGAGGATGGTCCCGCCCAGTGCGGCGGCGCGGGCTGCCGCGGCGTCCGCGTCGGCCACCGCGAAGTACACCGTCCAGTACGCGGGCAGGTCGGCCGGGAAGTCGTCGGCCAGTGGCGGCATCATCCCGGCGACGATCTGCGTCCCGAGCCGCCACCCGGTGTACGTCATCTCGCCGACCGGCTGGTCGTCCGGCTGCCAACCGAACACCAGCTCGTAGAAGACCTTCGCGCCCTCGGGGTCGGGGGTGACCAGCTCGTTCCAGCTCATCGCGCCCGGCACGTTGAACACTTCGGCGCCGGCCATCGCCAATGGCTGCCAGACGCTGAACGTCGCGCCGGCCGGGTCGGCGAAGACCGCCATCCAGCCTCGGTCGAAGACCTCGAAGGGCGGCACGACCACCTGCCCGCCGGCCCGTTCGACCCGACCGGCGACCAGCTCCGCGTCGTCGGTCGCGAGGTACGTCGACCAGATGGGCACCTGGTCCGGGATCGCTGGCGGTCCGGCCCCGGCCACCGGCTTGCCGTCGAGCAGGAAGACGGTGTAGCCGCCCGCCTCAGGTTCCGGTGTCACCCGGCCGGTCCAACCGAACAACTCCGGGTAGAAGCGCCGCGCGTCGGTCAGGTCCGGGGTGGCCAGGTCGGCCCAGCAGGGCGTACCCGGCGGGACGGTGCTCACGGTCAAGACCCCTCTCGGCCCGGGCGGTCACGACGACCCCCTGCCGGAATCCTGGCACCGTCCCGCCGCCGTTCGGGGCGGAAACGGACGAATCGTCAGCTGAACCGGCGACCCTCGTCTCGCCGGTAGGCCCAGCCGGCGAGCGATGCGAGCACCACGACCCAGACACCGAGCATGATCAGCGCTATCGGCTGGACGCGGTAGTCCCCGACCGCCGCCCACATCAGCTCCGCCGCGCCCCGGGTCGGCAGGTACGGCGCGATCGTCTCGATGAACCCCGGTGCCTCACCCGGCGCGGAGAGCAGGCCGCCGCCGAACGCGAGGGGCAGGAAGACCACCTGCGCCACCACGATCGCAGCCTTGCTCGGCAGCGAGTAGCCGATGGCGAGCCCCATCAGCGTGAACGGCACCGAGATGACGGCCACGGTGCCGGCGGCCAACAGGAACTCCACCGGGCTGATTCGGGCTGCGGTCAGCGTCGCGCCGATCACCACGACCGGGATCAGCGAGAGGTAGGTAAGCGCCAGGCCGGCGAGCACCCGGCCGGCGAACCGCGGTGCCGGCCCGGCCGGCAAGGTCCGGGTGTACGGGTTCCATGGCTGGTCGCGATCCTCGGCGACGCCGATGCCGTACTGGAAGATGTTGGCGCTCATCACCGAGAAGGTGACCATCGACGCGGTGGCGAAGGTGGCGCCGGTCGCGTCGTCCCCCGCGAACGGGACCACGAAGAAGATCATGGCGGCGGCCGGGAAGAACGCGCTGCCGAAGACGGCCACCGGAATCCGGATGATCTCCAGAAGCTGGTAGCGGGCGTGGACCAGAGCTAGCTGCACGGTCGCCTCCTCAGATGGTGGTGGGTTGGCCGCCGGCAGCGGCGGTGGTGGGCTGGCCGCCGGCAGCGGCGGTGGTGGGCTGGCTCTCAGCGGTGGGTTGGCCCCCGGCGGGTTGGTCCCCGCTGGTGACGGCGAGGAAGGCCTCCTCCAGCGAGGTCGGCCGTACCTCCAGGTCGCTGAAGGCCGTTCCGGCCGTGACCAGCGCGCGGACCAGTTCGTCGGCGTCGGTGGTGAGCAGGTGCAGCCGGCCGTCGATCCGCTCGGTGCGGACCAGGCCCGGCAGGTCGGGCAGTTGGTCGGCGACCAGGCTGACCCGGCGTACGCCGACGATGCCGCGCACGGCGTCCACGGTGTCGTCGACGAGCACCCGGCCCTGACCAATCACCACCACCCGGTGGGCCAGTGCCTCCACCTCCTCCAGATAGTGGCTGCTCAGCAGCACGGTGCCGCCGTCGTGGTGAAACGCGCGGATCGCGTCCCACAGGGTGTGCCGGGCGGCCACGTCCAGGCCGGTGGTCGGCTCGTCGAGCAGCACCAGCCGGGGCCGGCCGACGAACGCGAGCGCCACCGCCAACCGGCGGCGCTGCCCACCGGAGAGCCCACCGGTCTGCCGTTTACCGAGATCGCCAAGACCGAAGCGGTCGAGCAACTCCCCTCGGGGCACCGGGTCCGGGTAGTGCGCGGAGACGAAGTCGACGACCTCGCCGACCCGCAGCGTGCCCGGCAGGCCGGTCTCCTGCGGGGTGACCCCGATCTGCCGCCGGGTCGCCGGGTCGCGGGGGTCGCCGCCGAACAGCTCGACCCGCCCCGAGCTGGGGCGGCGCAGACCTACCAGCAGGTTCATCAGGGTGCTCTTGCCGGCGCCGTTCGGCCCGAGCAGGCCGACCAGTTCACCGGCATGGACTTCCAGGTCGACGCGGTCGAGGGCGAGGACGTCGCCATACCGGCGACTGGCCTGGTCGGCGCGGGCGAGGGTCATGGATGCTCCTTCGACTGGGTGGGGTCGAGCAGGGTGCGGATCGCTTCGGTGTATTCCTCGAACGCCAGCCGACCCCGCCGGCTGAGCCAGACCAGGGTTGCCGGGGTGCGTCCACGGTGGGTCTTGCTGATTTCCACGTAGCCGGCGTCCTCAAGTTTGCGCAGGTGCACGGAGAGGTTGCCGGCGGTCATCGCGAGCAGTTCCTGCAACCGGGGGAACGCGATCCGGTCACCATCGCCGAGTGCGGAGAGGCTGGCGACCACCCGCAGCCGGGCCTGTGCGTGGATGACCGGGTCCAATTCGGTCATCGGCGGTTTCGCTGTCGCCGTCGGGCGATTGCGCCAGCGACCAGGATCCCACCGCCGCCGGCCACCGACACGACCAGTGCGTGCCAGCCCGGCCCGGCGATCACACCGACCACGTTGAGCACGCTGATCCAGATGCCCAGCCGGAACAGGTCCCGGTCGAGCCAGATCGCTCCGCCGGCCATGTGCAGCGCGCCGGTCAGCCCGACGGCGGTCGCCGACCAGAGCAGCGCCGCCAGGTCGTGTGGCAGGTGCTCAGAGACCCGGCCGAGTCCCGCGTAGACGCTCACGGATCCTAGGCCCCAGGCCCAGAGGTACCAGTGTCCACGTCGGGCGGAGGCGCCGGTCACCTGCCCGTAGGCCCGCGCGCCGGCCGTCGTCTGGACGATTGCGGCAACCAGCAGCAGCGCGTAGAGAACGGTCAGCGGCAGCCAGCTCGGCAGCCGGAGCAGCTCCCGATCATCGGGGGAGAACCGCAGGAAGAACAGCCCGAAGCCCACCAGCCAGGCAACTCCCCACGGCCAGTAGACCAGACGGGCGTCGGGATCGAGCCGACGGACGGTCGCAGACCGCTGATCCTCGATGAGCCGGAGCGCCGCTGCGGCGTCCTCAGGCGGCAAGTCGTCGTCGGGGTCCACGCAAAGAACTTTACGCAACAAAGTCAACGCTGGATGCCCCTGACGTCTCGGGCGGGGTAATCGATCGCGGTGGGGGTGCCTATGGTGGGGAGGCGTAGCGGCTGATCCGTCGCACAGGACACAGGGGAGGGTCAGTGTCGAGCCCGAGCAATCAGCTGGAGGTCCAGCCGGAGGCGCTGAAGGCGTTCGCCAGCCGGACAGATGGGCACTGAGCCGATGGTGGAGTCGCCATACCTCGACCGGCTCCGCGAGCTGGTGGAGCCGGGTGAGCAGGTGCTCGCCATCGCCTCTACCGACGTCGCGCAGGGGATCCGGCCCCCCGAGCCGCCGAACGCGGAGCAGCCGAAGACCACTCGGGGTGGCTTCAGTCCCCTCGGCTTACTGCTCAACGTGCTCTCGCCCAACGTGGTCTTCGCAGCCGGGGACCGCCTCGTCGACCTGGTCGTCTGGGGCATCGCCGGTCGCGGGGCCCCCGGCTCCGCGGCGTCCCGACTGACTCACGCCCACTGGCTCACCCTGGTCGAGCCCGGCCTGCGAAGCACGCTGCTCGTGGTGACCAACCGGCGCCTGCTGGTCTGCCGAGGCGGCCGGACGTCGCTGTACCGCCGGACCGACCCGGCCGCCGAGGTGGCCGGCACCGAGATCATGTGGTCGGCTCCGCGCGCCGAGATCACCCAGGCCCGGGTGGGCTGGCACCGGCTCAACCCGAAGCGGCTGACGATCGAGTTCACCGACCACTCGTGGCTCGCGTTCACCGTGCCGATCGCGGAGTCCGGCCGGCCGCTGCGCGAGGTCGCCTCAGCCCTCTCCGGCTGAGCCGCCGGTCAGGGGGGCGGGCAGCGGCGCGAGGTGCACCACGGACAGCCGGGACACCGCGCGGGTGAGCACCACGTACAGCCGGTGCAGCCCGCGCGGCTCGGCCGCGACGATCGCGGCCGGCTCGACCACCACCACATGGTCGTACTCCAGGCCCTTGACCAGCGTCGCGGGCACCACAGTGACCCGCTCCGCGGCCGCCACGTCGTCGGCGGTCGCGGTCGCGACACCGGCGGCGGCCAGCGCCGCGCGCAGCCCGTCGACCGCGTCGTCCGCGGCGATCACACCGACCGAGCCGTCGTGCGCGAGCGCCGCGCGCACCTCGGCCACCGTCGCCGAGGTCAGGTCGGTCACGGTACGCACGTCCAAGCCGCCGTCGTGGCGCAGCGACTCGGCCGGCGGTACGTCCACCGCGAGTGCCGGCAGCAGCTGGTTTGCGAACGTGACCACCGCAGCGGGCACCCGGAAGCCGACCGTCAACGGGACCACCACGGCGTCCGGCTTGCCCAGGTGGGCCAGTGACTCCCGCCAATCGGTAGCCGCCCACGGCGCGGTGCCCTGAGCCAGGTCGCCGAGGAGGGTGACGGAGCCGTGCTCGCTGCGCCGGGCGATGGCCCGACACTGCATCGGGGAGAGGTCCTGCGCCTCGTCCACCACCACATGCCCGAACCCGGAGGGCCGTTCCAGCAGCCCGGTCGCCTCGTCGATCAGCACCGCGTCGGCGGCGGTCCAGCGGGTCGCCTTCGCGGTGCGAGCCGGCTTCGCCCAGATGAGCAGCGCCTGCTCGGTGCCGCTGAGCAGCCCGTCCGCCGCGGCGGCGAGCCGGGCCGGGTCGGAGAACAGGCTGTGCACCAGCCCCTCGGGGGTGAGCGCCGGCCAGACCGCGTCCAGGAAGTCGAGCACCGGCCGGCAGCGGCCCATCCGACGCAGCCACGCGTCGCTTGGCGACTCCGCCCGCCGCGCCTCGGCCTGCCGTTGCAGCAGACTCACCACCCGCGCCCGGACCCGCTCCCGCCCCGTGCCGTACGGCAGACCTTCCCGGCGGGTTTCCTCAACGATCCGGTGCAACGGCTCCAGACCGATCCGCCATCGGAACGAACCGTCCGACACGGTGATCGAGTCGGTCGGCGTGCCGATCTGTGCCTGCACCGCGCGCTGGAGCACGCGCGCCATGCGTACGTCGTGTTTGAGCACCGCGACCGCCGATGCCTCGACCGCCCGGACCGGCACCCTGGAAATCAATTCCTCCACCGTGGCCTGTTCGACCTCGACCTCGCCCAGGGCCGGCAGCACCGCCGCGATGTACGACATGAACGCCCTGTTGGGCCCGACGATCAGCACACCGGCCCGCCGCAACCGCTCCCGGTGCAGATAGAGCAGGTACGCGGCCCGGTGCAGGCCGACCGCAGTCTTCCCGGTGCCCGGCGCTCCCTGGACACAGATGGACTCGGAAAGGTCAGCCCTGACCAGCTCGTCCTGCTCCGGTTGGATCGTGGCGACGATGTCGCGCATCGGCCCGACACGCGGTCGCTCGATCTCGGCGGCGAGGATCCGACTGGTCGTGCCGAGCTCTTCGCCCCGATCCAGACGCTCATCCTCGAAGCTGGTCAGCAGCCCGTTGCTGAACCCGAACCGTCGCCGGACCGCCACGCCCTGCGGATCCCGCGCGCTGGCCTGGTAGAACGACCGGGAGACCGGCGCCCGCCAGTCCAACACCAACGGCTCGCCGCGCTCGTCGGCGACGTGCCGCCGCCCCACGTGATACCGCCGACCGTCCGTGCTGTTCGCACCCGCGCCGGAGCCCTCGTCGCTGGTCCTGCCCGCCATGGCGTCGCGGTCCGTGGTGTAGCGGTCCGCAGTGTGGCGGTCCGTGGTGTGGCGCTGTGTGGTGTCCTGGCCTGTGGTGTCGTGGTCCGTGGTGTCGTGGTCCGTGGTGTCGCGGTCCGTGGTGTCGCGGTCTGTGGTGTCGCGGTGTGTGGTGTCGTGGCCTGTGGTGTCGTGGTCCGTGGTGTCGCGGTCCGTGGTGTCGTGGCCAGCGGTGTCAGGGTCCGTGGACTCGGCGAAGTCGAGGCGGCCGAAGAAGAGTGGCGTCGTCGGGTCGTCGGCCAGTTCGGCCACCCGGCGGGCCAGGGTGCGGCCGAGCGTCTCCGCCGCGTACGCGTCGCCGGCCACCTGGTCACCGGTGGCGAAGAGGTCCTCGGCCCGCTCCCGCATCCGCCGCAGTGCCGCCCGCGACGTTGCCAGGTGGGCGCGTTCAGCCGACAGATCCGTGTCGAGGTGTGTGTCGAGATCGAGTGCGGGCATGCTGACGTCCCATCGTTCACATCTGCTGCGCGCTCGCGTGTCCGGGGGCGGATGGCCGGCCGCCCGGCGCGACGACGTCCGTTCCGGTGCAGCTCACCTCGGCCGTCAAGCGGCCTGCAACCCTACGCGCATCAGCCCATCTCCACTACCGAATTACCCAGTCGACCACCTGTCAGGGTCGGCGTGTCGCCGGGCGGGTCGCTGTTGCGTCGGCGTGTCGCTGCTGGGCTGGCCTTTCGGCGCACCGCCGCTGGGACCGCCGCTGGGACGGCCGCGCCGCTGGGACGGCCGCGCCGCTGGGACGGCCGCGCCGCTGGGACGGCCGCGCCGCTGGGACGGCCGCCGGCACCGCCGCTGGGACCGCCGCTGGGACGGCCGCGCCGCTGGGACGGCCGCTGGGTCGGCCGCCGGCACCGCCGCTGGGACAGCCGCTGGCACGGCCGCCGGGTCGGTCAGGTCGCAGCCGAGCACCGGCACGGCGTCGTCCCCGGGCTGGCCTCCGCTGCTGGGCTGGGCCTTTTCGGTGCTTGTCGGTATCAGCAGCGCCGGTGGTAGAGGTTGCGCCGTGGTGTGCGCTGCGCGTCGAGCCAACTGGGCGGGAGGAAGTCGGGCCGACCGTCCGGGGCGATGCGGACCGTCCAGTCGCCGCGGTGGACGAGCCGGTGGTGGTAGCCGCAGAGCAGCACGGCGTTGCCCAGTGCCGTCGCCCCGCCATCGGCCCAGTGTTGGACGTGGTGGCCGTCGCACCATCGGGATGGCCGGTCACAGCCAGGAAAGGCGCAACCACCGTCTCGTAGCACCAGCGCGCGTCGCAGCGGGCCGGTGAAGAGCCGGCGCTGGCGCCCCACGTCGAGAACCTGACTGTCGCCGCTCAATACGGCAGGTAGCACGGCCGCGTCGCAGGCGAGCCGGCGGACCGCGCCCGGCGTGAGGCGCGCCCCGGTCTCCAGGGTGCCCGCGCGTACGCCGTTGACCAGCTCGTCCAGCGACACGGTCACCACGAGCTGCGGCCGGTCACCGCCGTTGTCGGGCAGCTGACTGGTGCGCAGCACCAGCCGACAGACCTCGCCCAGTGCGTCGGCCCGGCGCTGACCGGGACTGCGATCGTCGTGCTCACCGGAAGGGGCGCAGAGCGGATCGATCGCCTCACGCAGCAAACTCGCGGTTTCGGTGTCGAGGTTTCCGCTGAGGCGTACCTGCCCGTCTTGCTGCTCCGAGAGCGTGACGTGCCGACGAGCCTCGGCCCGCTCGGCGGCCCGCTCAAGGGCCGCCAGCTCGGCCTGGTCGGCCAAGTCCGGTGCGACGTGCGTGAGGACGCGCTCCCCGAGACGACTCAGGATGGTCGGATCGAAACGGTCGGCCCAGGCGATCAGCAACTCGGTGGCCTTGTCCGCCACCTCGGGACCGGCCTCGACCGGCAGGGCCGCGATCGTCTCCGCGACCACCCGACCCTGCTCGACGGTGATGGCACCACTGAACAGCGCGTCGCGCACCGCCGGTGGCGCGGCATCGACGGAGGCAGCGAGCTGGACGAGCTGGCGCGCGGCGCGGCCGGTTAGCCGGAGTCGCTCCCGTAGCCAGACGGCGGTCGACGAGGCGCCCTGAGTGACCGCCACGCCTCGGGCGTCCAACTCGCGCACCAAGCCGAGCTGGATCGTGGCCAGCCGCTGCGCCAACACGTGCGTCGCATCGAGGGAAGCCTGCAGCTCGTCATCGGAGAGCCCCCAGGGCGCGGCCTCGGCGCAGTCGTGGACGGCACCGCCTGCCTGCGTCAACGCCCTCAACATGAAGGCAGAATAGAACACCTGTACGACACTTCTGGCTCGTCGAACGCCGGCCCGGCGTCAGTGGTCCGCGATCGGTCGGGTCGTTTGATCGCCTCCGGCCGCCCATGCCGGTGTTGAGGAAGGGCGGCTGCACGCGATCCTTGCCTCGTGCCTGACGGAGGGGCACCCGTGAAAGCGCCCCTCCGTCATGTCCAGCGCCTGGTGCGACGCCGGCGAGTTGGTGAGCGACTAGGCCGCGTCTACGAGCGCCCGGGTCGCGGCGGCGAGCCGCCGCCGGATCGTGAGGTCGTATGCCTGCTCGTGGGCCGGGGCGTCGTCGAACCGGTCGAAGTATCGACCGGACACTCCGATGAGGGCCGGGTCCGCGACGAGTCGCAGCGTCGGCAGCACTCCTGCATCGACGGTGGTGGCAGGGATCAGGCCGCTGGTGCGCACCAGCGGGGTGTCCATGAGGTGGGCCGGGTGCACCGCGTTGACGGTCAGCGTGTCGGCCGGCACGTCAGCTGCCAGGTCGAAGGTGGCCATGATCATCGCAAGCTTCGCGCGGCAGTACGCAACGACGGCGTCGTAGGGGTTGTTCTCGAAGCCGAGGTCGTCGAGGTCGATCGGGGCTTGGCCCATCGACGTCACGTTCACGACGCGGGCGGGGGCGGACGCCGTCAGGAGCGGCAGCAGTTCGGTGGTGAGCAGGTAGGGCGCGAGGTGGTTCACGCCCAGCCGCAGCTCGTGGCCCTGCCGGTTCACCACGCGCCGGGTCGGGTCGGCCGCGCCGACGGCCGCGTTGTTGACCAGCACGTCGAGCCGGTCTTCCCGCTCGAGTACCTGTGCTGCCAGGGCGCGGACCTGATCGAGGTCGGCCAGGTCCGCCAGGTAGGTGCGGACGGCCGGTGCCAACCCGCGCAATTCACCGGCGACGGCGTCGAGCCGGGTCTGGTCCCGCCCGTGCAGGAGGAGCGTGGCACCCCGCACGGCGAGGTCGCGGGCGAGGTGGCGGCCGACGCCGGTGGTGGCGCCGGTGATGAGTACGACCTTGTCTTTCACGAATCCTCCAGCGCTTGTAAACAATCAAGGGCTTGATGCTAGCAACGGACTTGATGGTCGTTCAGCCCGGTATGATCTGGCTGTGAGAATGTCCGCCAGCGAACGCCTTGGCCTCGACATCAAGCGCGCCGAACAGGCGCTGATGGCGGCCAAGGCCGCCGCGCTGCGTCCGGCCGACCTGACCGTCGCCCAGTACGCGGCGTTGTTCACCCTCGCCGACAACCCGGGCATGTCGGGAGCCGCGCTGGCCCGGGCCTGCCTGGTGACGCCCCAGGCCATGACCGGTGTCCTGAAGGCACTGGAGGACAGGGGGCTGGTGCTCCGCTCGCCGCACCCCTGGCACCACCACGTCCTGGAGACCCACCTCACCGAGGAGGGGCGCGCCACGCTGCTTCGGTGCGACCGTGAGGCGGTGCGCATCGAGCGGCGGATCGCCGACGCGCTGAGCCCTGACGAGCGGGACCAGCTTCGCGACCTGCTGGCCCGGTGCGTCGCGGCGATCCGCGACTCAGGCCAGCAGCCGGAATAGCGCCCTCGGCATCAACGTGATCGAGGTCTTCTTCATCCGGGAGACGCTGAGCGGCCCGGATGGACGACAGCCGCGGCCGGCCGCCACGGATGCGGGTTTGGCCACTCCGGGCCGGCCCGCCGAGCCGACACCGACGGCCAGGGATACGGTCGGTTCATGGCTGAGCGCATCGCACGCCCGCGGGTCGGGCACATCCAGTTCCTGAACTGCCTACCGATCTACTGGGGTCTGATGCGCTCAGGCACCCTGCTCGACGTCGACCTGCAGAAGGATTCACCGGATCGGTTGAGCGCGTCGCTGATCGCTGGGGACCTCGACATCGGCCCGATCACGCTGTTGGAGTACCTGAAGCACGCCGACGAACTGCTCCTCCTGCCGGACCTGGCGGTGGGCAGCGACGGGCCGGTGCTCTCGGTCAACATCGTCTCCACCCGCCCCCTCGCCGAGTTGGACGGCGCCCGGGTGGCGCTCGGCTCCACCTCGCGGACCGGGGTGATGCTGGCTCAGCTGCTGCTTGCCGAGCAGTACAACGTGCGGCCGGAGTACTTCCGCTGCCCACCGGATCTGACCCAGATGCTGTTGGAGGCCGACGCCGGGGTGCTGATCGGAGACGTGGCGCTGCGGGCGTACTACGAGGCGCCGCAGCGGGGGCTCATCGTCACCGACCTTGGGCAGGCGTGGCGGGAGTGGACCGGTCTGCCGATGGTCTTCGCCGTCTGGGCGGTTCGTCGAGACTTCGCCGCCGCCCATCCGGGCCTGGTCAAGGAGGTGCACGAGGCGTTCCTGCGTTCCCGGGACCTCTGCATCGCTGAGCTGGACCAGGTCGCCGAGGCCGCGGCCCGCTGGGAGCCGTTCGACGCGGCGACGCTGGCCACGTACTTCCGGATCCTGGACTTCTCTCTCGGTGACCGGCAGGTCGCCGGGCTGCGCGAGTGGGCCCGGCGAGCCGCTGCGATCGGCGAAGCTCCGGCGCTGCCGGAAGGCGGCCCGGAGTTCTTCGCCGGCTGATCGGCCGGCATCCGCCGGGGCCGATCAGCCGGCACCGGCCGGAGCGAGCGGGTCAGACGCCGGGGCGCAGTAGCGCCTCGGTGATCTTCTGGCAGTTCTTCATGCCGTAGTCGTAGCCCATGTTGATCGGGTATTTGACCATCACGCCCATCGTCCAGGTGTCACCGATGGCCAGGCAGTTGATGTGCATCTCCTGCTCCTTGGTCCGGTCGATCCACCCGTTCTTGATGGCGATCTGCTTCTGCTCGGCGGCCGGGAAGGCCTTGCGGATGCCGAAGTCTCCCGCGCCGCGGACCAGCTTCATCTCGTTGAGCAGCCACTTGGTCCACTTCGGCCCGGCGGCGGTGCCGGTGGCGATGCAGTTGCCGAGGCGGGCGGTGTCCCGGGGGGAGAGCGCTGTCCGGGACCAGCCCTTGTCGGGGGCGACGCTGCTGTCGGTCAACTTGCACATGGAGATCAGCCGCTTGATCGACGCGTCCCGGCCGACGGAGTTGTAGAACTGCTCGGCCCGGGTGTTGTCGCTGTCCCGGATGATCCGCGTCGCGTCGGCGAGCTTCGCGTCGCTCGGCGTCTGGCCGGCGTCGGCGGTGCGGCGCAGGTAGTCGGCGACGATCCAGGATTTGATCATCGAGGCGGTGGTGCTGGTCTCACCCATGTTCTTGGAGCCGATGATCGCCCCGGTCCGGCGGTCCAGCACGCTCCAGGAGTACCAACCCTCGATGTCCAGGTTGAGGTCCTTGGCCACGAACGGCAGCGGCTCCAGCGATGGGCTGGGGCTGGGCGACGGCGAGGCCGGCTGGCGGGCGCTGCGGTTGGTGGCCCCACTCGTGGACCGATCACTGGCCGTCGTGCCGGCGTCGCCCCACTTGGCGGCGGCGGACGACTCGAACGGCGACCCAGGCAGCAGCCGCAGCGACACCAGGACCAACCCGATCAGGATGACCGCGATGGCGACCAGCCGCAGCGGGGAGGCCTCCCCGCCGCCGCGCCGGCCGGCCCGTCGATTGCCGGCCATCAGAGCTTCCCGACCGGCTGCTGCGGCACCTTGAGCGCGGCACCGGGCTGCGGCGTGACCAGTTGGGTGGCCACGCTGGCGCAGACCTGCGCGCCGTAGTCCAGTGGGTATTTCGCCGCCGGGTAGCGCAGCATCACCGCGAGAGTCCACTTGTCAGTGACGGCGAGGCAGTTGACGTGCCAGTTGCCGTCGTAGACGAGTCTCGTCCAACCGTTCTTGATGCTGACCGGTCCCTGATCGGTGATCGATTTGGGCAGGCCGTCGATGATTCCCCACCGACCGCCACCGGACTTGGTCTTCTGGTCCTTGTCCGCGGTGGTCCCCTGGACCTTGCTCATCTCGCTCAGCAGATAGGCGGTGTACTTCTGGCCGGCTGCCTTGCCGTCGGCGATGCAGTCGCCGAGCCGGACCGCGTCCCGGGGAGACATCCGGGTGAAGCTCCACCAGCCGATGAACATGGCGGGAATGGTGCCGCGGTTGGCGCTGGTCAGTGCCGCGGTGTCGGTCAGCCCGCAGGTGTTGACCATCCGTTTGATCGTGGCTGCTTTGCCGTCCGCTGCGTAGAGGGCGTTGGCCGCGTCGTCGTTGCTGTCCCGGATGGCGGTGGTGATGTTCTTCTTCATCGCCGCCGGGATCGGCTTGCTGCCGAGTTGGCGCAGGTAGTCGGCAGCGAACCACGACTTGATCATCGACTCGGTGGAGCTGGTCGCGGTCATGTTCGGCGACCCGGCGATCTTGCCCGTCTGCCGATCCATCAGCGCCCACGAGAAGAATTGGCCCTTGAAGTCCACCGACACCGGGCCGGCCGCCAGCGTGGGCGGTGGCGGCGGCGTGGGTGATGGCGCGGCGACCGAGGCACCGCCGCCTCCGCCTCCGCTGCTGTCGCCGCTGGAGAGGCGGGCGTACGCGGCGGGGACCAGGAGGACGCCGCCGAGCAGGACCGCCGTGATGGCGAGCACCAGGGTCACGCGGGATCGCATGAGTGGGTGAGCTCCAGGTGTCAGGGCCGGGGGGCCGGCTTGTGTCTGGGCAGATCGACCGATCGCCGAGGCCGGGGGAGGTGGCCTCTGTCTGGCGGCAATCAGTTGAAGCCGATCGGTGTGACGGCGAAAAGTCTACGTCCGGTCGGGTGGCCCGCCAGGCCCTGACACTGGGCAATCCGCGATAAAGGCGGGATATGCGCCCGGTATGCGGTTCTTACGGGGATTCACCTTCGTTTCGTGGCCTAAGTCACGACGGAATCAGACTGTCCAGGTGACGCAAAGCGCTCATTCCGTTACGGATGGGATCCTCGGTTTCCTGTTACACGCTCTGGTTTCTTGAGTCGCAAGCTGTAACACTTGTCCCATGTATGGCAACGACTTCTCGACACCGGCCGACGCCTCGGGTGCCGCTGCGGGTGACGCGCCGGGCGGCGGCCTGCTGGGCGAGGTCGAGGCCGCCGAGGCGGAGCTACGCGCGGCGGCAATGCGCGGGCGACGCGGCGGCCCCGCGCCCGACGAGGACCTTGCGGCGTACTTCGCCGAGGTGGTCGACGCCGAGCAGAAGATCGAGCCGCGCGACTGGATGCCCGACGCGTACCGCCGGACGCTGATCCGGCAGATCGCCCAGCACGCCCACTCCGAGATCATCGGCATGCAGCCGGAAGGCAACTGGATCAGCCGGGCGCCGTCGCTCAAGCGCAAGGCGATCCTGCTGGCCAAGGTGCAGGACGAAGCGGGCCACGGCCTCTACCTCTACGCCGCAGCCGAGACGCTCGGCATCAGCCGCGACGAGCTGGTCCGGCTGCTGCTCGACGGGCGGCAGAAGTACAGCTCGATCTTCAACTACCCGACCCTGAGCTGGGCCGACGTGGGCGCGATCGGTTGGCTGGTAGATGGCGCGGCGATCGTCAACCAGGTGCCGCTGTGCCGCTGCTCGTACGGCCCGTACGCCCGCGCGATGATCCGGGTCTGCAAGGAGGAGTCGTTCCACCAGCGGCAGGGCTTCGAGATCCTGCACACGCTGGCGCACGGCACTCCGGCGCAGAAGGCCATGGCCCAGGACGCGCTGGACCGCTGGTGGTACCCGTCGCTGGCCATGTTCGGCCCGCCGGACGGCGACTCCACGCACTCCGCCCAGTCGATGGCCTGGAAGATCAAGCGTTTCTCGAACGACGACCTGCGTCAGCGCTTCGTCGACATGTGCGTCCAGCAGGCCGAGATCCTCGGGCTACGCATCCCCGATGCGGACCTGCGCTGGAACGAGGAGCGGCAGGCGCACGACTACACCCAGCCGGACTACGACGAGCTGATGCGGGTGATCTCCGGCGACGGGCCGTGCAACCGGGAGCGGATGGCCCACCGCCGGGCCGCCCACACCGAGGGCGCATGGGTACGCGAGGCCGCCGCGGCGTACGCCGCCAAGCGGGCGGAGAACAGGGAGAAGGTGGCAGCCGCGTGAGTACCGAACATTCGCCGCTCTGGGAGGTCTTCGTGCGGGCCCGGCGTGGGTTGTCGCACACCCACGTCGGCAGCCTGCACGCCCCCGACGCCGAGCTGGCCCTGCGCAATGCCCGGGACCTCTACACCCGCCGTCAGGAGGGTGTGTCGATCTGGGTGGTGCCGGCAGCCGCGATCACCGCGTCCAGCCCGGACGAGAAGGACGCCTTCTTCGACCCGGCCGCCGACAAGGTCTATCG
The DNA here is from genome assembly GCF_049841575.1 of Micromonospora sp. DT201. Classification (NCBI taxonomy): domain Bacteria; kingdom Bacillati; phylum Actinomycetota; class Actinomycetes; order Micromonosporales; family Micromonosporaceae; genus Micromonospora; species Micromonospora sp. DT201. The sequence continues at coordinate 562,893 of NZ_JBNCKP010000002.1, forward strand.
CCACCCCACGTTCTACGAGGTGCCGGACGGGGTGGCGCACCTGTGAACGGGCCTTTCGACTTCACCCTCGCCCTGGGCGACGACGCGTTGGTCGCCGCCCAGCGCCTGGCCGAGTGGACGACGCGCGCCCCGGAGATGGAAGAGGACATCGCGCTGGCCAACATCGCCCTCGACCAGCTCGGCGCGGCTCGCCTGCTGCTGTCGTACGCGGGTGAGCTGGAGGGCGCCGGCCGCGACGAGGACGCGTTGGCGTACCTGCGCGACGACCGCGAGTTCCGCAACGCGCTCCTGGTCGAGCTGCCCAACGGCGACTTCGCGGTGACGATGGCGAAGCTGTTCTTCCTGGCGGCCTACCAGCTGCCGCTGTACACGGCGCTGGCCGGTGGCTCGGACGAGCGGTTGGCCGCGATCGGCGCGAAGGCCCGCAAGGAGTCGGCGTACCACCTGGACCATGGCGCGCTGTGGGTGAAGCGGCTCGGCGACGGCACCGAGGAGTCGCACCGTCGGATGCAGGCCGCCGTCGACGAGGTGTGGCCGTACACCCATGAGTTGTTCGCCGCGAACCCGACGGCGCCGGTCGACCCGGCCACCCTGCGGCCGGCGTTCGACGAGACCGTCAGCTCGGTGCTGGCCGAGGCGACACTCACCCGGCCGGAGAGCGCCTGGGCCCCGGCCGGCGGGCGGGCCGGCGTGCACACCGAACACCTGGCCTTCCTGCTCGCCGAGATGCAGGTGCTGCACCGCGCCCATCCGGGGGCGAAGTGGTGAGCGCGAGGAGTGCAGCGCAGCGGAGCCCCGCAGTCGCGAACGAAGCTGGCACGGTGAGCGCGAGGAGTGCAGCGCAGCGGAGCCCCGCAGTCGCGAACGAAGCTGGCAGAGTGAGCGCGCGCGAGGCCGCGGCCAGCGTGGTGGACCCGGAGATCCGGGTCATCACCATTGACGAGCTGGGCATCCTGCGGGCGGTCGAGGAGGACCCGACCAGCGGTCGGGTCACCGTCACCATCACACCGACCTACACCGGTTGCCCGGCGATGGACGTGATCCGGGCCGACATCCGTCGTGCGCTCGCGGTCGCCGGCCACCTCGACGCCGAGGTCCGCACCGTCTACAGCCCACCGTGGAGCACCGACTGGATCTCCGAGGGTGGGCGGGCCAAGCTTGCCGCCTCCGGGATCGCCCCGCCGGCCCCGGTGCCCGCCGCTGGCGTCGTGCCGTTGACCCTCGCGGTCCGCTGCCCGCAATGCGGGTCACCGGAGACCGAGCAGGTCAGCCGGTTCGGCTCCACCGCGTGCAAGGCGCTGTGGCGGTGCCGCTCCTGCTCCGAACCCTTCGACCACCTGAAGGCGCTGTGACTGTCACGATCACCCGCCCGGTCCGCCGTCGGCCGGTCTTCCACCCGCTGTCGGTCGCCGCCGTCGACCGGCTCACCGACGATGCCGTGGCGGTGACCTTCGCCGTACCGGAGGAGTTGCGGGAGACCTTCGCGTTCCGCGCGGGCCAACACCTCACGGTCCGGCTTCCCGGCGGAGCCGGGGCCACCAGCTCCGCTGGTGCGGACGGCACGGACGTGCGCCGGTCGTACTCGATCTGCTCCACCCCCGACGACCTGGTCCGGCACGGCCGGTTGCGGATCGGGGTGCGGGAGATTCCCGGCGGTGCCTTCTCGGCGTTCGCGTGCGGGGCGCTGCGCGGTGGCGACCTGGTCGAGGTGCTGCCGCCACTGGGCACCTTCACCACGGCGTTCGCGCCGGAGCGGGTGCGGCACTACGGCGCGGTCGTCGCCGGTTCCGGGATCACCCCGGTGCTCGCGCTTGTCGCGACCGCGCTGGCCGTCGAGCCGGCCAGCACCTTCACGCTGGTGTACGGCAACCGCACGGCGAACACGGTGATGTTCGCCGAGGAGCTGGCCGACCTGAAGGACCGCTACCCCACACGGCTGCACCTGGTGCACGTGCTCTCCCGGGAGCAGGGCGAGTCGGCGCTGCTCTCCGGGCGGATCGATGCTGAGAGGCTCGGCCGGTTGCTGGGCAGCATCGTGCCGGGCGACGCGATCGAGGAGTGGTTCCTCTGCGGCCCGTACGCCATGGTGGTCGACGTCCGGAACGTGCTGACCGCACGCGGGCTTCCCGAGTCGGCGGTGCACACCGAGCTGTTCCACGTCGACGCGCCGCCCGAGCCGGTCCGCCGTCCCGTCGACCAGGCCGGTGCCGGAGCCGAGGTCACGATCGTGCTGGACGGCCGGTCCTCGAGCTTCACCATGGGTCGCGAGGAGCGGGTGTTGGACGCCGCGCTGAAGGTGCGTGGCGAGTTGCCGTACGCCTGCAAGGGCGGTGTCTGCTCCACCTGTAAGGCGAAGGTCGTCGACGGGGCGGTCACGATGGCCCGCAACTACGCGCTGGAGCCCGACGAGCTGGCCGCCGGCTACGTCCTGACCTGCCAGTCCAGCCCGACGACCGACAAGCTCACGGTCGACTACGACGCCTGACCTACGCAGACCCCGTCCAGCAGCTTCTGGCGGAGCGGCTGAACCCGGGCCGCCAGCCCTGCTCGCCCTGGCCTACCTGCGCAACGGCGACACCTAATACCCACCTCGCCCCCGGCTTCGAGATCGGGATAGCCACCGCCTGGCGCTACGTCCAGGAAGCGATCGTCCTGCTCAGCGCGACTGCAGAAGACCTGGACACCGCCATGAAACGCATACGGCGGCTGTCCTACGCGATCCTGGACGGCACGCTGATCCCGATCGACCGCGTCGCCGACCAGAAGCCGTACTACTCCGGAAAGCACAAACGCCACGGCGTGAACGTCCAGGTCATCGCCGACACCGCCGGGCGTCTCGCCTGGGCTTCGGCCGCGTTGCCCGGCGCGGGGCGACCTGAGATCGACTTCGACGGCCAATCCGCGGAGCAGGTGCGGCGACAACACCGCTCGCCCTCGGACCTCGACGCCTGAACACTTTCCCGCCTGATCGGCAATGACAGGTTGAAGCGCGGACTTTGCCGAGGAGGGCCATGGCTTCGGATGCGGATTTGATAGGCCGGTCGCTGAATGGCGATGTCGACGCCTTCGTGGAGGTGGTCGAGCGTCATGAGGCCGCCGTCGGTTCGTACCTCGTTCGCCGGGCGGGGCGGGATGCGGCTGAGGACCTCCTGGGCGAGGTGTGGGTTGCGGCGTTCGAGTCGCGGCGGTTGTACGACCGGTCGTACACCGATGCGCGGCCGTGGCTGTACGGGGTGGCACTGAATCGCTTGCGGCGCTACTGGCGGTCCCGGCCGGCCGAGGACCTGGTCGCGGACGTGCCGGACGTGGCTACTGGATGGGATCCGTGGTCGGCGGTGGACCTCGGCGTGGACGCCCGGGCGGTGCTCCGGTCGGCCCTGACGCGGCTCAAACCCGAAGAGCGGGAGGTCCTGAGGCTCGTCGCCTGGGAGGACCTGACCGCAGCCGACGCCGCGCGGGCACTCGGCATACCGGCCGGCACCGCGCGGCGGCTGCTGAGCCAGGCCAGGACGGCATTGCGCGACGCGCCGGGGGTGTCCGCGCTTCTGAAGGACCGCAACGGCGCGAAGGAGAGACACCGATGACCGACGAGCTCGATCTGGTCGGTGCGTTGGGCAGCGCAGAACAACTGCGCCCGGAGGCGTATCAGCGGGCGCGGGCGGTGCTGCGGGCGGCTATGGCCGATCCCGGAACCGTGCGGCTGCTGGGCGCGATATCAGCGGAGGACACGACTATGGAGGCGACTTCAAGTATGGAAACGACGACGACCACGCAGAACCACGAATCCAGCCCGGCGATTCAGCGCCGCCGCCGGATCGGTATCGCGGGCCGATTCGGCATCGGCGCCGGGGTGGGGGTTGCCGCCGCGGCGGCAGTCGTCGCTGTGGTGCTCAACTCTCCGGCGACCGGGGGCATCGAGGCCGGCAAGGTTTCGTCGGCTGCCGCCTCGGGCTCGACCACCGTCGACGGGTCCGCCGAGCGCGCGCCGCTGATGACCCTGGCCGGGTCCATCACGACGGTCACCCCGTCGGCGGGCGACGCGTGGCTGGTGAAGGCGACGCAGGTAAACGGCACCAAGACCATGCAGGTCGTCTACACGCTCTACACCGACGGTCACGCGATCTATACGGGCAACAGCGTGCAGGACATCAAGCGTGCGATCGCCCGTCACCAGGACCAGATGACGGAAGGCGGCTACGCTCCGCTCCTCAAGGCAGCCGTCGCCGCGGCGGACAGCAGCCCGGCCGACGGCCGGACCCAGATGCTCAAGGCAGCCAAGGATCCGCTGGTGGGCCTCGACCCCGCAGCGCAGAAGGCGGTGTGGGACAAGCAGCAGGCGGCCGCCCAGGTGATCATCAAGCAGAAGGGCGGCAACGCCGAGCCGAAGCCGTACAGCCCCGAGGCCGTTGAGCGGCACTTCGACAACGCCCTGTGGACGTTCAGCACCCAAGCGCTGTCCGCTGGCGACGGCAACACGCAGGTCCGGGCCGGTGTGCTGCGACTGCTGTCCACCATCTCCGCGGTCAGCGTCAAGAACTCGACCACCGACGGCAAGGCCACGCTGACGATCACCGCCGGCCCCGAGGTGTTCAGCGGCGTGGCCAGCGAGGTGCTGACCATCGACGCCGAGACCGGCATGCTGGTCAAGGACGTCTCCACCGTGCCGGGCACCCCCCAGGCCTCCACGACGTACGAATCCTCCCGCGTGACGAAGGCCGACCTGTAGGCCGGGAACTCTCCCACCCGCCAGCATTCCGGCTAACGGTGCGGGCCGCCTCCAGGCGGCCCGCACCGTCTTTCTGGTTGTCTCGGTGCGCGAAGCGGGATCGCCCCGCTCGCGCCGATCTTGCAGTTTCGGTCGCTGAGATGCGCGGAACGCCCTTTATGCCGCCACAGCAAGTGCAAGATCGCGGAGAGGGCGCAGCGAGATCCTGGTACCAGCCCGCTCAAGGGGTGTGCGGAGCGAATCACAGCCATGAACACCCCTCCAGGAAGGGGCGCGTCGTCGGCGTAGGCTCGGGGACGTGACGGTGAGCCGGGAGATTGACGACATCCTGCAGCGTGGCGCGGACGGCGGGCGGATCACGCCCGAGGAGGCGTTGCTGCTCTACACCGAGGCGCCCTTCCACGCCCTCGGTGAGGCGGCGGACGCGGTGCGCCGGCGGCGCTACCCGGACAACATCGTCACGTACCTGATCGACCGCAACATCAACTACACGAACGTCTGCGTGACGGCGTGCAAGTTCTGCGCGTTCTACCGCGCGCCCAAGCACAACGAAGGGTGGACCCACCCGACCGAGGAGATCCTGCGCCGTTGCGGCGAGGCGGTCGAGCTGGGCGCTACCCAGGTGATGCTCCAGGGCGGGCACCACCCGGACTACGGCGTGGAGTATTACGAGGAGCTGTTCTCCTCGGTCAAGCAGGCGTACCCGCAGCTGGTCATCCACTCGATCGGCCCGAGCGAGATCCTGCACATGGCCAAGGTCTCCGGTGTGAGCCTGGACGAGGCCATCGCCCGGATCAAGACCGCCGGCCTGGACTCGATCGCCGGTGCCGGCGCGGAGATGCTGCCCGAGCGGCCGCGGAAGGCCATCGCGCCCCTCAAGGAGTCGGGCGAGCGCTGGCTGGAGGTCATGGAGCTGGCCCACCGGCAGGGCATCGAGTCGACCGCCACCATGATGATGGGCACCGGCGAGACGCACGCCGAGCGGATCGAGCACCTGCGCATGATCCGCGACGTGCAGGACCGCACCCGCGGTTTCCGGTCCTTCATTCCGTGGACGTACCAGCCGGAGAACAACCACCTCAAGGGCCGCACCCAGGCGACCACGCTGGAATACCTGCGGCTCGTCGCGGTGGCCCGGCTCTTCTTCGAGACCGTGCCGCACCTGCAGGCGTCCTGGCTGACCACCGGCAAGGACGTCGGGCAGCTCGCGCTGCACATGGGCGTGGACGACCTCGGCTCGATCATGCTGGAGGAGAACGTGATCTCCTCCGCCGGTGCGCGGCACCGCTCCAACCTGCACGAGCTGATCGGCATGATCCGCTCTGCGGACCGGATTCCCGCGCAGCGCGACACCCTCTACAACCGGCTCGCCGTGCACCACACGCCGGCCGACGACCCGACCGACGATCGGGTCGTCTCGCACTTCTCCTCGATCGCGCTACCCGGCGGTGGGGCGGGCAAGTCGCTACCACTGGTCGAGGTCAACTGACGCCGGTCGACGCCCGGCCGTTCGGCTGACCGGGGCTCATGCTTCCTGCCCGGTCGCGTCGGCGGTACGGGTGGTCCCCGCCTCCGCAGCGTCAGGCTGCCTGTGACGGGGTGGTGGAGATGATCGTCGGCGGCTAGCGTCGCGGCTCATATCCGTCGCAATCGTGGAACGGCGAAATCAGCACGACCGAGCTGCTGGCGGATGGTCTGATGGTCCTGTCGTGGGCTGTCCTCCATCGGCCCGCTGAGGGTCGTTCATATAACGCACGGCGGTACGGGCGGGATGGGTGACCATCCCGCCCGTACCGTCTGCTCACATCGGGCCAGACGGATGAAAAGGGTCCCGCACTCTGGTGTGCGTGATCGACCTCCGATAACGTCCGCTCGTTCCGCAACCATTTACTTTTTTCCCTACCCCCGGGGGACTGATGACAGCGTTCCACCGCTCGGCCCTGGCCCGCGCTGGCGTTGTGGCCCTGCTCGCGGCTGGTGGCCTGGCCACTGCGGCTGCCCCAGCGCAGGCCGCCGACCAGGCCGATCTGGCGCTGGTGCCGCTCAGCTACGAGCTGGCCAAGGGCGTCAAGGCGGCCAAGGCAAAGCCGTTCAAGTTCCTGGTCGACAACACCCGGAGCTCGGTCGCCGCCAAGGGCGTCAGCTACACCGTGGACACCAGTCAGTTGAACAAGAAGGTCGGGTTCGTGGTGCCCGACGGCTGCCAGCTGAATGGCGAGACGTTCACCTGCCAACTCGGCGACCTGCCGGCTGGGACGAGCGAAGACTTCGGCATTCCGCTCTTCTCCACCGGTGGTCGCGGTGAGGCCGGCACGTTGGTGGTCACCATCAATTCGGCCACCGCCGACCCCAACCGCGACGACAACACGGTCGAGCACGACATCACGGTCGCCAAGCCCGGCTATGACCTGACCAGTTGGGTGCAGGACGTCTACGCGAACGTCGTGGTGAACGGCGTCCAGGGCGATGATCCCGATCTCAGGCCGGTCAAGCGCGGCGAGACGGTGCCACTGGACTGGGCGGTCTACAACGACGGTAGCCGCAAGGCCACCGGCCTGTCCTACGTGCTCACGCTCCCGGCGGGCGTCACCTTTGCCACCCTGCCGGACACCTGCACGTCGCAGACCTTCGGCGGTGTCGCCCAGGCGCTCTGCCAGGACGACGGCGCGGTGATCAAGCCCGGTGAGTACTACACGGCGGACGTCGAGGTTACGGTCGGCGCGGATGTCACCGAGCCGGTGCTGCGGGTCGGTGAGCTGGTCGCGCAGGGTCTCGACGCTGTGGCCGGTCAGCCCGAGGAGCAGCCTGAGCAGGCAACCAGTGCCCAGCGCAAGGCCTTCACCGAGGTCGACGAGGGAGACAACCAGGCGGTCTTCGATGTCTTCGTCGACCTGACCGCGCAGCCGACCCCGACGCCGACCCCGACCCCGACCGCGACGCCCACCGCCTCCCCGACGCCCACCGCCACGCCGACCCCGGGCGGGACGGCCACCCCGACGCCGGGCGACACGCCGAGCCCGAGCGGTACGACGACGCCGGGCGCGACCACGTCGCCGGCTGCTGGTGGTGGCGGCTCTGGTGGTGGCGGCCTGCCGGTGACCGGTGTGCAGGTCGGCCTGATCGGCGGCATCGGCGGCATCATCCTGCTCGTGGGCGGCGCGCTGTTGGTGCTCTCTCGCCGGCGCAAGGTCGTCATGGTCTCCCCGGCCGACGAGAAGTCGACCGACTGACAACGGCTCGATGCGAAAGGGCGGGGTGGGCGACCACCCCGCCCTTTCGCGTACCGGTCCGGTGCCGCACCACCCAGCGAGCGCGGATCGGTGGTCGGCTGGCAGAGTGGGAGGAGTGAGTCGTAACCCGCAGGGCCAGCGCGCCAGCCTGGACAAGCAGCCGCACGAGGTCGCCGCGATGTTCGACGGCGTGGCCGAGCGCTACGACCTGACCAACACGGTGCTCTCCTTCGGTCAGGACCGCTCGTGGCGCCGGGCTACCCGGGCGGCGCTCGGGCTGCGGCCGGGCGAGCGTGTGCTGGACGTGGGCGCGGGCACCGGCGTCTCGACGAAGGAGTTGGCGCAGTCCGGGGCGTACGCGGTCGGGGCCGACCTGTCGCTGGGCATGCTGCAGATCGGCAAACGGGTACGGCCCGAGGTGCCGCTCCTGGCCGGAGACGCACTGCGGCTGCCGTTCGCCGACGCCAGCTTCGACGCGGTGACCATCTCCTTCGCGCTGCGCAACGTCAACGACACCGACGCCGCCCTGCGGGAGTTGGCTCGGGTGACCCGGCCCGGCGGGCGGCTGGTGGTCTGCGAGTTCAGCACCCCGGTCAACCCGGCCTTCCGGACGGTCTACCTGTCGTACCTGATGCGCTCGCTGCCGGTGGTCGCCCGCGCGGTGTCGAGCAACCCTGAGGCGTACGTCTATCTCGCCGAGTCGGTCCGTGTCTGGCCGGCGCAGGCCGCGCTGGCCGGCCGGGTCGCCGCAGCCGGGTGGGGGCGGGTGGCGTGGCGCAACCTGACCGGTGGCGTGGTGGCCCTGCACCGGGGGATCCGCGAGTAGTTGGCGGCACGCACCGCGCGAGATGGGCACGGATCTTATTCAGGTTCCGTGAATATCGGCCTTTAGTCCACTTTGCCCCGTACGCTCGTTCGCATGACCGGATCAGACCCGGCGGACCCGGTGGCCGCCACCGACGACGACGCGGCCGAACTCATCGCGCAGTTGCGCGCGTTGGCCGGAGCTGATCCCGGGGAAGTCCGGCAGGTGGTCGCCGAGGTGTTGGCGGCGCTGGATCGGGCGGCAGGTGGCGCGCTCCGCGAGCATCTGCCGGAGACCATCCGCGTCGATGCGGGTCTGGACGCCCCCAGCCCGGCATGACACCTGGCCGCTGTGGACGGTCGCGGGCTGTCACATCGGCGAATTAGGTACCCCTGATCCTGCGCAGGTATGACGCCGGTCATACACTCGTCCCGTCTGGCTTGTGAAGGATTTCACGAGCGTGCGGGAGGAGGCGCGGATGACCGCGGTAGAACACGACGCCGACGTCATTGTGGTGGGCGCCGGTCCCGGTGGGTCAGCGACTGCGTACCACCTGGCTCGGCACGGCGTACGGGTGTTGCTGTTGGAGAAGACCGAGTTCCCGCGGGAGAAGGTCTGCGGCGACGGGCTGACCCCGCGTGCGGTGCGCCAGCTTATCCGGATGGGTGTCGACACCTCACCGGAGGCGGGCTGGCTGCACAACCGGGGCCTGCGGGTCATCGGCGGCGGAGTACGCCTCGAACTGGACTGGCCCGAGCTCGCCAGCTTCCCCAACTACGGCCTGGTCCGAACGCGACTGGACTTCGACGATCTGCTCGCCCGGCAGGCGGTGGCCGCCGGCGCCAAACTGCGCACCAACGTCAACGTGCTGGGCCCGGTGCTCGACGGCGACGGCCGGGTCACCGGCGTCGAGGCGGAGGTCGGCCCGGGCAAGGAGCCCACCACCTTCCATGCCCCGCTTGTCGTTGCGGCGGACGGGGTCTCCGGCCGGTTCCCGCTCGCGCTCGGGCTGGCCAAGCGGGAGGACCGGCCGCTCGGCGTGGCCGTCCGCCGCTACTACCGCTCCCCGGCCAAGGCCGACGACAACTACCTCGAGTCCTGGCTGGAGCTGCGCAGCAAGGACAGCGGCGACAACCTACTGCCCGGGTACGGCTGGATCTTCGGCCTTGGTGACGGGCGGGTCAACGTCGGCCTCGGCGTGCTCAACTCGTCCTCCGCGTTCGGCAAGACCAACTACCGCCGGCTGCTCACCGACTGGCTCGCCAACACCCCGCAGGACTGGGGGATGACCGACGAGACCAACGCCGACGGCCCGATCCTCGGCGCCGCGCTGCCGATGGGCTTCAACCGGGTGCCCCACTACACCCGCGGAATGCTGCTGGTCGGCGACTCGGGCGGCATGGTCAACCCGTTCAACGGCGAGGGCATCGCGTACGCGATGGAGTCCGGCGAGTTGGCCGCGGAGGTCATGGTTCAGGCCCTCGCTCGGCCGGCCGGCCCGGAGCGGGAGCGGGCGCTGATGGCGTACCCGAACCAGCTGAAGGCCCGGCTCGGCGGCTACTACCGGTTGGGCGGCATCTTCGTGAAACTGATCGGCCGCCCGGAGATCATGCGGATCGCCACCAAACACGGCATGCCGCACCCCACGCTGATGCGCTTCGTGCTGAAGCTTCTGGCCAACCTGACCGACCCGCGCGGCGGGGATGCGATGGACCGGGTCATCAATGCGATGACGAAGGCTGCGCCAGCCGTGTAGCGCGAGGAGTGAGCTTGCGAGCCCCGCAGTCGCGAACGAAAGCGGGAGCCGTGTAAGGAGGACGGCATCGGAGCTGGTCACAGCCTCGGGCCGACAAAGATCGACCCCCGCCGACTGCCACTGCGAGGGACGTGAATAGTGTGATTTTCGTCAAGCACCGAGGGCAGGGAAGGACGAGCAGGAGAAAACGATGTCGCTCTCGCCTTACGCACCGATCATCGGGCTGTTCGCCCTCGCCGCGGCGTTCTCGCTGTTTTCCGTTGGCGCCGCCCGCTTTGCCGGTCCCCATCGCTACAACAAGGCCAAACTCGAGGCTTACGAGTGCGGCATCGAGCCCAGCCCGCAGCCGGTCGGCGGCGGCCGGTTCCCGATCAAGTTCTACCTGACGGCGATGCTCTTCATCGTCTTCGACATCGAGATCATCTTCCTCTACCCCTGGGCGGTCACGTTCGACGCTCTGCCGATCTTCGGCTTCGTGGAGATGGTCCTGTTCATCGTCGCGGTCTTCGTTGCGTACGCCTACGTGTGGCGGCGCGGCGGCCTGGACTGGGACTGAGGAAGGAACGTCAGATGGGCATCGAGGAGAAGCTTCCCGCCGGCGTCCTGCTCACCTCGGTGGAGAAGCTGGTCAACTGGTCTCGGAAGTCGTCCGTGTGGGGCGCAACCTTCGGCCTGGCCTGCTGCGCCATCGAGATGATGGCCGCCGGTGGTCCGCACTACGACATGGGTCGCTGGGGCATGGAGGTCTTCCGGGCGTCGCCCCGGCAGGCCGACCTGATGATCGTGGCAGGCCGGGTGAGTCAGAAGATGGCCCCGGTGCTGCGCCAGATCTACGACCAGATGGCCGAGCCCCGCTGGGTGCTCTCGATGGGCGTCTGCGCCAGCAGCGGCGGCATGTTCAACAACTACGCGATCGTGCAGGGCGTCGACCACGTGGTGCCGGTCGACATGTACCTGCCCGGCTGCCCGCCCCGGCCGGAGATGCTCATCGACGCGATCCTCAAGCTCCGCGAGAAGATCATGTATGAGCCGCTGGGCCCGAACGGCCGCAAGATGCTGGCTGCCCGCCAGGAGCGCGGCGATGTTCCGGTCGTGCCGTACGGCTCCATGCCCTCCTCGTACCGAAGCGACAAGGCGCGGCGTGCCGAGTGGACCCGAGCGGTCCGCGAGGGCCGCGAGGAGCAGCTGCGGATCGAGAACTGGATGAACGCGCAGAACCACCTCCACCCGCAGGCAGGCCCCAAATGAGCGACAAGCCCAACGACGGCGGCGTACCGGTGCCGGTGGTGCCGGCCGGCGCCTCCAGTGGTGCCCCCGCCGAGTTGCCTCCCGCCAGCCCTGCTGGGCGCGGGATGTTCGGCAATCACGGCACCGGCGACGTGTCCGGCTACGGCGGCCTGGTCCGCCAGCGCCAGCCCATCGAGGAGACCCCCCGGCCGTACGGGGGCTACTTCGATGAGGTACGCGACGCGTTGGAGGAGGCGTACCCGGCCTTCGGTGACGCGATCGAGAAGGTCGTGGTCGACCGGGGTGAGCTGACCCTGCACGTACGCCCGGAACGGATCGCCGAGGTCTGCCAGGTGATGCGGGACGACCTGGCGCTGCGGTTCGAGCTGTGCTCCTCGGTGTCCGGTGCGGACTACCTGGGCGCCGACGAGCGCCGGCTGCACGTGATCTACCTGCTCACCTCGATGACGTACCGGCGGCGGGTCCGACTGGAGGCCGCAGTCTCCGTGGAGGCCCCGCACCTGCCCAGCGTGACCGCGATCTACCCGACCGCGGACTGGCAGGAGCGGGAGGCGTACGACATGTTCGGCATCGTCTTCGACGGCCACCCCAACCTGACCCGGATCCTCATGCCGGACGACTGGGAGGGTCACCCGCAGCGCAAGGACTACCCGCTCGGCGGCGTCCCCGTCGAGTACAAGGGCGCGGAGATCCAGCCGCCGGACAAGCGGAGGTCGTACCAGTGACGACGTCGAACTACGCCAGCGAGCACGAGACCACCGAAGGTCGGGTCTTCACCGTCACCGGTGGGGACTGGGACACGATCGTCGCGGGCACCGACCCGATCAACGACGAGCGGATCGTGGTCAACATGGGTCCGCAGCACCCGTCCACGCACGGGGTGCTGCGGCTGATCCTGGAGCTGGAGGGCGAGACGGTCCGCGAGGCCCGGTCCGTCGTCGGCTACCTGCACACCGGCATCGAGAAGAACCTCGAATACCGCAACTGGGTCCAGGGCTCGACGTTCGTGACCCGGATGGACTACCTCGCCCCGATCTTCAACGAGACGGCGTACGCCCTCGCCGTCGAGAAGCTGCTCGGCATCACCGATGACGTGACCGAGCGGGCCACCACCATCCGCGTGCTGATGATGGAACTCAACCGGATCTCGTCGCACCTGGTCTGGCTGGCCACCACCGGCATGGAGCTCGGCGCGATCTCGATCATGCTGTACGGCTTCCGCGAGCGGGAGTACATCCTCGACATCTTCGAGACCATCACCGGCCTGCGGATGAACCACGCGTACGTCCGGCCGGGCGGCGTGGCGCAGGACGTGCCGGACGAGGCGATCGTCAAGATCCGCGATTTCCTCAAGATGATGCCGAAGAAGCTCAAGGAGTACGAGGACCTCCTCTCCGGTCAGCCGATCTGGACCGAGCGTACGAAGAACGTCGCGGTGCTGGACGTGACCGGCTGCGTGGCGCTCGGCATCACCGGGCCGGTGCTGCGTTCCGCAGGCCTCGCATGGGACCTGCGCAAGACGATGCCGTACTGCGGTTACGAGACGTACGAGTTCGACGTGCCGACCCACCCCGACGGTGACGTGTGGGGCCGCTACCAGGTCCGGCTCGCCGAGATCCGGGAGTCGATGAAGCTAGTCGAGCAGGCACTCGACCGGCTCCGTCCGGGCCCGGTGATGGTCGCGGACCGCAAGATCGCCTGGCCGGCGCAGCTGGCCATGGGCGTCGACGGCATGGGCAACTCGCTGGAGCACGTCGCCAAGATCATGGGTCAGTCGATGGAGTCGCTGATCCACCACTTCAAGCTGGTGACCGAGGGCTTCCGGGTCCCGCCCGGCCAGGTGTACGTCGCCATCGAGGCGCCCCGCGGCGAGTTGGGCGTACACGCGGTCTCCGACGGTGGCACCCGACCCTACCGGGTGCACTACCGGGAGCCGAGCTTCGTCAATCTCCAGGCCCTCCCGGCGATGGCCGAGGGTGGCCTGATCGCCGACGTGATCGCCGGCGGTGCCTCGTTGGACCCGGTGATGGGCGGGTGTGACAGGTGAGTGCGAGGAGTGAGCTTGCGAGCCCCAGCCGCCCGCGCGAGGAGAGAGCGGAGCGAGCCCCGCAGTCGCGGGCAGACGCCAGTCTAGTCGCGAACGGGAAGGCGACGCCGATGAGTGTTTTCACTGAAGAGACCCGGGAGCGGGCGCGCGAGATCATCGCCCGTTACCCGGCGGACCGGTCCCGCTCGGCGTTGCTGCCGCTGCTGCACCTGGTGCAGGCCGAAGAGGGGTACGTCTCCCCGGCCGGGGTCACGTTCTGCGCCGAGGTGCTGGGCTTGAACAAGGCCCAGGTCGGCGCGGTGGCCACCTTCTACACGATGTACAAGCGCAAGCCGACCGGTGACTTCCTGGTCAGCGTCTGCACCAACACGATGTGCAATGTGCTCGGCGGCCAGGAAATCTACGACACCCTCTCCGAGCACCTGGGTGTCGGGCACGACGAGACGACCGCCGACGGCACGATCACGCTGGAGCACGCCGAGTGCCTGGCCGCGTGTGACTACGGCCCGGTGATGACTGTCAACTACGACTTCTTCGACGGCGTGGACCCGTCCACCGCGATCGGTGTGGTCGACGAGCTGCGGGCGGGCGAGCGGCCGATGCCGACCCGTGGTGCCCGGCTCTGCACCCTCAAGGAAATGGCGGTGCAGCTCGCCGGTTTCGCCGACGATCGCGACGGCGCGGTCGCCGACGGCGGCCCGGGCGAGCCCACCCTGCGCGGGCTGCGGCTGGCACAGCAGCACGGTGTCTCGGTGCCGGGCTTCGACCCGAACACCCCGATCCGCAGCAAGGCGGAGGCGGACAAGGCGGCGGCGAAGGCCAAGGCCGCCGAGGCCACCGCGAAGGCCGTCGAGCCCGCCAAGCCGGACAGCCCGGTGAAGGGTGGCGACGGCGCTTCCGCCACGGTGCCGGCGGAGACTTCGCCGCCCGGCCCGCGCCACGCGCAGAAGGCAGAGGCCGCCGGGGTGGCGGCAAACCCGCCGGCCAGCGACGGCAAACCCGCCGGTGACGCCACTGGCCCGCAGGAGCGCAACCTCAACGATGCGTCGGCGAGCGCCGGTGGCGCGAACTCCGCCGCCGAGAGCGAAACGGGGGCCCAGAAGTGACCACTCCCCGCCCGGAGACGCTGGCCAAGCTGACGCCGGTGCTGACCAAGCGCTGGCTGTCACCGGATGCCTGGCGCATCGGCACGTACGAGCAGTTGGACGGTTATGCCGCACTGCGCAAGGCGCTCAAGGCCCACCCGGACGACCTGATCCAGCTGATCAAGGACTCCGGGCTGCGTGGCCGAGGCGGCGCCGGCTTCCCCACCGGCCTCAAGTGGGGCTTCATCCCGCAGGGCGACGGCAAGCCGCACTACCTGGTGGTCAACGCCGACGAGGGCGAGCCGGGCACCTGCAAGGACCTGCCGCTGATGACCCACGACCCGCACGCGCTGGTCGAGGGCGTGATCATCGCGTCGTACGCGATCCGGGCCAACCGCGCCTACATCTACATCCGGGGCGAGGCGGTGCACGCCGCGCGCCGGCTGCGCAGCGCCGTCCAGGAGGCGTACGACAAGGGTTATCTCGGCCGGAACATCCTGCGCACCGGCTACGACCTGGAGTTGGTGGTGCACTCCGGCGCCGGGGCGTACATCTGCGGCGAGGAGACGGCGCTGCTGGACTCGCTGGAGGGGTTCCGGGGTCAGCCTCGGCTGCGTCCGCCGTTCCCGGCCACCCACGGCCTGTACGCGAGCCCGACGGTGGTGAACAACGTCGGCACCATCGCCAGCGTGCCGCCGATCGTGCTCGGTGGGGCCGACTGGTGGAAGTCCATGGGCACCGAGAAGTCCTCCGGGCCGATGATCTACTCGCTGTCCGGCCGGGTCGCCAATCCCGGCCAGTACGAGTGCTCGATGGGCGTCACGCTGCGGGAGCTGCTGGAGCTGGCCGGCGGGATGCAGCCCGGGCACAACCTGCGGTTCTGGACCCCGGGTGGATCGTCCACCCCGTTGCTCGCCGCCGAGCACCTGGACGTGCCGCTGGACTTCGAGGGTGTGGCGGCGGCCGGCTCGATCCTGGGCACCACGGCCACCCAGATCTTCTCCGACCAGGACTGCCCGGTGTACGCGACGTACCGGTGGCTGGAGTTCTACCACCACGAGTCGTGCGGCAAGTGCACCCCGTGCCGCGAGGGCAACTACTGGATGGTCCGGGTCTACCGGCGGATCCTCGCCGGGCAGGGCACCCACGAGGACCTGGACACCCTGCTGGACACCTGCGACAACATCCTCGGCCGATCGTTCTGTGGTCTGGGTGACGGCGCGACCAGCTCGGTGACCTCGTCACTGAAGTACTTCAAGCAGGACTACCTCGACTACATCGAGGGACGGACCGCACCGAAGCTGTCAGAGAAGACCTTGGTGGGGGCTCACTGATGAGCGCGAGGAACGAGCTTGCGAGTCCCGCAGTCGCGAATGGAAGGCGACTCTGATGACCGATGTAGCCAAGCAGACCGAGACCGTCACGCTCACCATCGACGGCGTCGAGGTCACCGCCCCCAAGGGGACGCTGCTGATCCGGGTCGCCGAGCAGATGGGCACCGAGATCCCCCGGTTCTGCGACCACCCGCTGCTGGCTCCGGCCGGCGCGTGCCGGCAGTGCCTGGTCGAGGTGGAGGGGCAGCGCAAGCCGGTCGCCTCCTGCACCCAGACCGTCGCCGACGGCATGGTCGTTCGCACGCAGATCACCTCCCCGGTCGCCAAGAAGGCGCAGGAGGGGGTGATGGAGCTGCTGCTGCTCAACCACCCGCTGGACTGCCCGATGTGTGACAAGGGCGGCGAGTGCCCGCTGCAGAACCAGGCGATGTCCACCGGCCGCACCGACTCGCGCTTCCACGAGCACAAGCGGGAGTACGAGAAGCCGATGGCGATCAGCAGCCAGGTGCTGCTGGACCGGGAGCGCTGCGTGCTCTGCCAGCGGTGCACCCGGTTCTCCGAGGAGATCGCCGGCGACAAGTTCATCGATCTGATGGGCCGGTCGTCCGCCGAGGAGATCAACATCTACCGGGACGACGCGTACGGCGAAGAGGGCGACGCCGGTGGAGACGTCCCGTTCAACTCCTACTTCTCCGGCAACACCGTGCAGATCTGCCCGGTGGGCGCCCTGACCGGTGCCCAGTACCGTTTCCGGGCTCGCCCGTTCGACCTGGTCTCCAGCCCGAGCGTCTGCGAGCACTGCTCGGCCGGCTGCGGGCAGCGCACCGACTGGCGGCGCGGCAAGGTGCTGCGGCGGCTGGCCGGCGACGAGCCGGCGGTGAACGAGGAGTGGAACTGCGACAAGGGCCGGTGGGGCTTCCAGTACACCCGGGCCACCGACCGGCTGACCACCCCGCTGGTCCGCGACGAGCGCACCGGTGAGCTGCGCGAGGCTTCCTGGAGCGAGGCACTCACCGTGGCCGCCGAGGGGCTGCACGCGGCACGGGAGAGCGGGCAGGGCACGGCGGTGCTCACCGGCGGCCGGCTGACGGTCGAGGACGCGTACGCGTACGCGAAGTTCGCCCGGGTCGCGTTGAACACCAACGACATCGACTTCCGGGCCCGGCCGGTCTCCCGCGAGGAGGCCGACTTCCTGGCCAGCTCGGTCGCCGGGGTCACCGACGTCACCTACACCGACGTGGAGAACGCGCCGGCGGTCGTGCTGGTCGGCCTGGAGCCGGAGGAGGAGTGCCCGATCCTCTTCCTGCGGCTGCGCAAGGCGTACCTGAAGAAGACCCTGACGGTGTACGCGCTGGCGCCGTTCGCCACCCGCGGCCTGGAGAAGCTCGGTGCCAAGCTGGCCCGGGTCGTGCCGGGCGAGGAGGCCAGCGTGCTCGCCGAGCACGCCACGGTCTCCGAGGCGCTGAGCGCGCCGGGCGCGATCCTGATCGTCGGTGAGCGGCTGGCCAGCGTGCCGGGCGGGCTCTCCGCGGCGGCGGACGTGGCCCGGCGTACCGGCGCGAAGCTTGCCTGGGTGCCGAGGCGCGCGGGTGACCGAGGCGCGGTCGACGCGGGCTGCCTGCCCAACCTGCTCCCCGGTGGGCGGCTTGTCACCGAGCCGGCCGCACGGGCCGAGCTGGGTGAGGCGTGGGACATTCCGGCCGGGGTGATCCCGAGCCAGGCCGGTCGGGACACCGACGGCATCCTCGCCGCCGCGGCCAACGGCCAGCTCGGCGCGCTGGTCGTCGGCGGTGTCGACCCGGCCGACCTGGCCGACCCGCGACTTGCCGAGTCGGCCCTGGACGCGGTGCCGTTCCTGGTCAGCCTGGAGCTGCGCAGCAGCGCGGTGACCCGGCGGGCGAACGTGGTGCTGCCGATCGCCCCGGTGGTCGAGAAGGCCGGCAGCTTCCTGGACTGGGAGGGCCGGCTGCGCCCGTTCGAGCCGGTGTTGAACACCGCGGCGATGACCGATGGTCGGGTGCTCGACGCGCTGGCCGCGCTGCTCGACGTGCGGCTCGGCACCGCGGACGTGCCGAGCGTGCGTCGCGAGCTGGGCACGCTGCCGGCGACGCGTACGTCTCGGCCGGCCGCGCCGTCGGTGGCGCCGGGCCGGGTGCCGCAGCCGGGCAACGGGGAGGCCGTGCTGGCCACCTGGCACCAGCTGGTCGACCTCGGCACCCTGACCGAGGGCGACGAGAACCTCGCCGGCACTGCCCGCCCGCCGGTGGTTCGGCTGGGCAAGGGCACCGCCGAGGCACTCGGTGTCGTCGACGGCGACGCGGTCACGGTCGGCACCGACCGGGGGGCACTGACCCTGCCGGCTGAGCTCACCGAAATGCCGGACGGCGTGGTCTGGCTGCCGACCAACTCACCCGGCTCGACCGTGCGACGCAGCCTCGGGGCGACGTCCGGCGCGGTCGTCCGGATCTCCGTCCCCGCACCGAGTTCGGCCATCCCGGCCGGGCGCGTGGCGGCCGACGAGACCGGCCTCCCGGGTTCGAAGCTCAACGCTGGGGGTGTTCAGTGAGCGCCGCAGTCGCGAACGAAAGGTGGGCACTGTGAGTCTCCTCCTCGCCCAGGATCCGACGCTGGCCGACTTCGGCCAGGATCCGTGGTGGCTGGTCCTCGGCAAGATCGTCTTCGCGTTCGCCTTCGGTCTGCTGGCCACCCTGCTCGGTGTCTGGTTCGAGCGGCGCGTGGTCGGCTACATGCAGGTGCGGCCCGGCCCCAACCAGGTCGGTCCGTTCGGCCTGCTGCAGACCCTCGCCGACGGCCTGAAGATGGCCTTCAAGGAGGACATCCTGCCGAAGGCGGCCGACAAGGTCGTCTACTTCTTCGCCCCGACCATCTCGGTGATCTGCGCGGTCACCGCTCTGTCGGTGGTGCCGTTCGGCCCGATGGTGAGCATCTTCGGCCACCACACGGCGTTGCAGGTCACCGACGTGCCGGTCGCGGTGCTGCTGCTGCTGGCCTGCTCCTCGATGGGCATCTATGGCTCCGTGCTGGGTGGGTGGGCCTCCGGCTCGACCTACCCGCTCCTCGGTGGCCTGCGGTCGAGCGCCCAGATGATCTCCTACGAGGTCGCCATGGGGCTGAGCATCGTGGCGGTCTTCATGACGGCCGGCACGATGAGCACCAGCGGGATCGTCGCCGCTCAGGGCGACGCCACGCGGCTGACCATCAACGGCTGGGAGATCCCGGCGCCGGGCTGGTACGCGATCCTGCTGCTGCCCAGCTTCGTCATCTTCTTCATCGCCACCGTGGGTGAGACCAACCGGGCGCCGTTCGACCTGCCCGAGGCCGAGTCCGAGCTGGTCGCGGGCTTCATGACGGAATACAGCTCGCTGAAGTTCGCGCTCTTCATGCTCAGCGAGTACGTCGCGATGGTGACCATGTCAGCGGTCACCACCACGCTGTTCCTCGGTGGCTGGCGAGCGCCGTGGCCGATCACCATCTGGGAGGGCGCCAACTCCGGTTGGTGGCCGATGCTCTGGTTCTTCGGCAAGGTGATCGCGCTGGTCTTCGTCTTCGTGTGGCTGCGCGGCACGCTGCCCCGGCTGCGCTACGACCAGTTCATGCGCCTCGGCTGGAAGGTGCTGCTGCCGATCAACCTGGTCTGGATCCTGGTCCTGTCGGGCCTCCGGTCCATCGAAGACTGGGACTCGCGCGGCAAGGTGATCGCCGTCGGCATCCCGGCGGGCCTCCTGCTGATCGCCACGCTGTTCTGGCCCAGCCGCCGCCCGCAGCCCAAGCCGACGGCACAGGAACAGGTCGACAGCCGGCCGTACGGAAGCTTCCCGCTGCCACCAATGGATCTACAGGTACCACCGAGCCCGCGCATCACGCGCGTGGTCGCCGAGCGGGAGCCGGCCAACATCGTCGCCGGCTCGGACTCCAGGGAGGTGTGACGTGGGCGCGATCACCGGAACGTTCAAGGGATTCGGTGTCACCTTCTCGCACATGTTCAGGAAGGTCGTCACGACCGACTACCCGTTCAAGCCGCCGGTGTCGGCGCCGCGCTATCACGGGCGGCACATCCTCAACCGGCACCCGGACGGCCTGGAGAAGTGCATCGGCTGCGAGCTGTGCGCCTGGGCCTGCCCGGCGGACGCGATCTACGTCGAGGGTGGCGACAACACCGACGAGCAGCGCTTCTCGCCGGGTGAGCGGTACGCCAGCATCTACCAGATCAACTACGCCCGGTGCATCTTCTGCGGGCTGTGCATCGAGGCCTGCCCGACCCGGTCGCTCACGATGAGCAACGAGTACGAGTTGGCCCGGGACAACCGGCAAGACCTGATCTTCACCAAGGAGCAGTTGCTCGCGCCGCTGCTTGAGGGCATGGAGCAGCCGCCGCACCCGATGCGGCTGGGTGACAGCGAGAAGGACTACTACGTCGGCGCGCTGGACAACCCGGGCACGTCCGCCGGTGCGGAGACGTCCCCGATGAGCCCCGGCCGCTACGAGGTCGAGGAGCACCCCGGCGTGACGTTCCCGGGTGCCGAGCAGGCCGCCCAGCGCGTGGCGGCAGGCAAGGGAGAGGGAGCATGACCACGTCTACGGTCCTCGCCGCGGCGGGTTCGGTGTCCGGCGGCGAGGCGGTCACCTTCTGGATCCTCGCGCCGCTCGCGCTGATCGGCGGGATCGGGATGGTGGCCGCGCGCAACGCCGTGCACTCGGCGCTCTGGCTGGTGCTGACCATGCTCTGCCTGGGCGTGTTCTACGTGCTCCAGGCCGGTCCGTTCATCGGCATGGTGCAGATCATCGTCTACACCGGCGCGATCATGATGCTGTTCCTCTTCGTGCTGATGCTTGTCGGTCGGGACTCCACGGACTCGCTGATCGAGACGCTGCGCGGCCAGCGGGTCGCCGCGATCCTGCTCGGCCTGGGCTTCGCCGGCCTGGTGGGCACTGGCGTCTACCAGGCGCTGGAGAAGACCACCGCGGTCGGCCTGGAGCAGGTCAACGCGGAGGGGAACGTGCAGGGCATCGCCCGGCTGCTGTTCACCAAGTACGTGTTCGCGTTCGAGCTGACCTCGGCGCTGCTGATCACCGCGGCGGTCGGTGCCATGGTGCTGGCCCACGTCGAGCGGCGCAAGCAGGACAAGATCGACCAGCCGTCGACGATGCGGGCTCGCTTCGCCCCGGGCAACTACCCCGGCCCGAAGCCCGGCCCGGGCGTCTTCGCGACCTCCTCCTCGGTGGCCACGCCGGCCCGGTTGCCCGACGGCCGCCTGACCGACCGCAGCACGCCGGCGATCCTTCCGCAGCGCGAGCTGACCGCCGAGGAGACCGCGCTGAAGGGGACGAACAACTAATGGATACGTTCTTCTCGGTCGAGCCGAACTACTACCTGGTCCTCGCCGCGGTGCTGTTCACCATCGGCGCCGCCGGGGTGCTGATCCGGCGCAACGCGATCGTGCTGTTCATGTGCGTGGAGCTGATGCTCAACGCGGCCAACCTGACGCTGGTCACCTTCAGCCGGATCAACGGTGACCTCAACGGCCAGATCATGGCGTTCTTCGTGATGGTGGTGGCGGCGGCCGAGGTAGTGGTCGGGCTCGCGATCATCATGTCCATCTTCCGGACGCGACGCTCGGCGAGTGTCGACGACGCCAACCTGCTCAAGTACTAAGGGGCCCACCGGTGGAAGAGACTGTGGAATACGCCCAGGCCACGGGGCTGCTCGGGGGCGTCTGGCTGCTGGTGGCGATCCCGCTGCTCAGCGCGGCCATCCTGCTGCTGCTCGGTCGGCGTGCCGACCGCTGGGGGCACTGGTTGGGCGTCGCCGCCATCGGTGCCGCGTTCGTGCTCGGCCTGTCGTTCTTCTTCCAGTTGCGTGGCCTGGAGAACAAGTCGGTCGAGCTGAGCCTCTGGGACTTCATCGCGGTCGGTGACCTGCGCGTCGACTTCGGCCTGCTGTTCGACCCGCTGGCCGCGGTCTTCGTGCTGCTGATCACCGGGGTGGGTTTCCTGATCCACCTGTACGCGGTGGAGTACATGGCGCACGACGCGGGCCGTCGCCGGTTCTTCGCGTACTTCAACCTGTTCGTCGCGGCGATGCTGCTGCTGGTGCTCGGCAACAACTACGTGATGCTCTACTTCGGCTGGGAGGGCGTCGGTCTGGCGTCGTACCTGCTGATCTCCTTCTGGACCGAACGGCCGAGCGCGGCCACCGCCGGCAAGAAGGCGTTCCTGATGAACCGGGTCGGCGACGCCGGCCTGGCCATCGGCATCTTCATCATGTTCGCCACGCTGGGCACCACGCAGTACGACGAGGTGTTCAACGGTGTCGGTTCGCTGACCGGCGCCACCGTGCTGGTCCTCGGCCTGTTGCTGCTGCTCGGTGCGACCGGCAAGTCCGGTCAGTTCCCGCTGCAGGCGTGGTTGCCGGACGCGATGGAGGGCCCGACCCCGGTGTCGGCGCTCATCCACGCGGCCACCATGGTCACCGCGGGTGTCTACCTGATCGCCCGCTCCAACCCGATCTTCTCCGCCAACTCGACCCTCCAGCTCGTGGTGCTCAGCGTCGGTGCGCTCACCCTGCTGGTGGGCTGCATCATCGGTGCGGCGAAGGACGACATCAAGCGGGTGCTCGCCTGGTCGACGGTGAGCCAGATCGGTTACATGTTCGTCGGTGTCGGCCTGGGCGGTGGCGCGTACGCGTTGGCGATCATCCACCTGCTGGCACACGGATTCTTCAAGGCCAACATGTTCCTGGGCGCAGGCTCGGTCATGCACGGCATGAAGGACCAGGTGGACATCCGGCGCTTCGGTGGCCTCTGGAAGCACATGAAGATCACTTGGCTGACCTTCATGATGGGCTGGCTGGCGATCATCGGCTTCCCGGGCCTCTCCGGCTACTTCTCGAAGGAACCGATCATCGCGAGCGCCTTCGAGCGGGAGGACTGGACCGCCTGGCTCTTCGGCGGTGCGGCGCTGCTCGGCGCCGGGCTGACCGCGTTCTACATGACCCGGCTCTTCGTGCTCACGTTCCACGGCCCGAAGCGGTGGACCGAGGACATCGAGCATCCGCACGAGTCGCCGATGCTGATGACCATCCCGCTGATCCTCCTGGCGGTTGGGTCGATGGCGGCCGGCGGACTGATGGTCTGGAACGGCGGCGTCGCCTCCTGGTTGACTCCGGTGCTCGGCGAGGAAGCCGCCGGCGAGGCGCACGGGGTGCTCTCCCACGAGGTGGTCACCATCCTGTCGCTGCTGGTCACCGCGCTCGGCGCGGGCCTGGCCTGGTTCCTGTTCCGGGCTGGCACGGCCACCGCGCCGCAGCCGGCCGGGGTGCTGGTCACCGCCGCCCGGCGCAACCTCTACACCGACGCGGTCAACGAGGCGGTCTTCGAGAAGCCGGGCATCTTCCTCACCCGGGCCCTGGTCTACCTCGACAACCGGGGCATCGACGGGCTCGTCAACGGGCTCGCCGCCGCGGTCGGCGGGGGCTCGGGTCGGCTTCGGCGGATGCAGACCGGCTTCGTCCGCTCGTACGCCACCTCGATCCTGGCCGGTGCGCTGCTGGTGATGGCGGCGTTCCTGGCGGTGCAGGCGGGGTGGTTGGCGTGATCGACCTCTTTCCGGCCGCCCGTGCCGGCGGACCACGCAGTGACGACGGAGGTAAGGCCGCATAATGTCCAACTTCCCGTTCCTCTCGGTGCTCACCGTGGCGCCACTGGTGGGCGCCCTGGTGGTGGCCTTCCTGCCGCGCCACCGGCCGGAGCTGGCCAAGCAGGTGGCGTTCGCCTGGTCGCTGCTCGTGCTGGTGCTCTCGGTGGTGATGTGGGTCAGCTTCAACGCCGGCGGTGACCGTTTCCAGTTCCGCGAGTCGTACTCGTGGATCCCGAACTGGGGTGTCAGCTTCACCTTCGCCGCCGACGGCATCGCGCTGGTGATGCTGATGCTGATCGCGGTGCTGGTGCCGCTGGTGATCCTGGCGTCCTGGCACGACGCCGAGTCGTCGAAGCGGTCGGTGCCCGTCTACTTCGCGCTGCTGCTGGTCCTCGAGTGCACGATGATCGGCGTCTTCGCGGCCGCCGACGTCTTCCTGTTCTACGTGTTCTTCGAGGTCATGCTGGTCCCGATGTACTTCCTCATCGGCAGCTACGGCGGCCACCAGCGGCAGTACGCGGCCGTGAAGTTCTTCCTCTACTCCCTCGTCGGCGGCCTCTTCATGCTGGCCGCGGTGATCGGGCTGTGGGTGGTCGGTGGAAAGACCTTCGACTGGCAGGCTCTCTCGCAGGTCGACATCAGCACCGGCACCGAGCGTTGGCTGTTCCTCGGCTTCTTCCTCGCGTTCGCCATCAAGGCCCCGTTCTTCCCGTTCCACACCTGGCTGCCCGATGCCGGTGGTGCGGCCCCGGCGGGCGCCGCAGCACTGCTCGTCGGTGTGCTCGACAAGGTCGGCACGTTCGGGATCCTGCGCTACTGCCTGCCGCTGTTCCCTGAGGCGTCGAAGTGGTTCGCGCCGTGGGCGCTGGCGCTGGGCGTGATCGGCATCGTCTACGCCGCGCTGCTGGCGGTCGGCCAGAACGACCTCAAGCGGCTGGTGTCGTACACCTCGATCGCGCACTTCGGTTTCATCGGGGTGGGCATCTTCGCGTTCACCACGCAGGCCGGCACTGGTGCGGTGCTCTACATGCTCAACCATGGTCTGGCGACCGGCCTGCTGTTCCTGGTGGTCGGCATGCTGATCTCCCGGCGAGGCTCGTCGCTGATCAGCGACTTCGGTGGTGCCGGCAAGTTGGTGCCGTTGCTCGCCGGGGTGCTCTTCTTCGCCGGTCTCGCCTCGCTCGCGCTGCCGGGGACCGCGCCGTTCATCTCCGAGTTCCTGGTGCTGATCGGCACCTTCACGGTGAACAAGCCGGTGGCCGTCATCGCCACGGTCGGCATCATCCTGGCCGCCGCGTACGTGCTGTGGATGGTGCAGCGCACCACCCAGGGCACGCTCAACCCGGCGCTGACCGAGGTCGACGGCATGCGCCGGGACCTCAACCTGCGCGAGAAGGTCGTGGTCGCCCCATTGATCGCACTGATCGTGCTGCTCGGCTTCTTCCCCAAGCCGGTCACTGACGTGATCAACCCGGCCGTCCAGGCGACCATGGACGACATCGGCAGAACCGACCCGGCCCCGTCCGTGGGCGGCACCGTCCAGGAGGCAGGCCGGTGAGCGCGAGGAGTGAGCTTGCGAGCCCCATCCGCCCGCGCGAGGAGAGAGCGAAGCGAGCCCCGCAGTCGCGGGCAACGTGTTGCGCAGTCGCGAACGAAAGGCCGGCACTGTGACCGAGCTGAACCTGCCGTCGATCAACTATTCGGCGGTCTCTCCGATCCTGATCATGCTGGGTACCGCGCTGCTCGGTGTGCTGGTGGAGGCATTCGTGCCTCGGCGTTGGCGACACGTGGTGCAGCTGACGCTGGCGCTGCTGGCGGTGCTCGCGGCGCTGACCATGGTGGTCCTCAACGCCGACGAGCGGATCATCACCGCCGGCCAGGCCCTCGCGATCGACGGGCCGACGCTCTTCCTCCAGGGCGCGATCCTGGTGCTGGCCGCGATGGCGCTGCTGCTGATCGGTGACCGCTCGGTGGAGCGGGGCGGGGCGTTCGTCGCCCAGGCGGCGGTGACCGCCGAGTCGGCCGACGACAGGCGGCAGGCCGAGGGGCGCAACGGCCTCACCGAGGTCTACCCCCTCGCCACGTTCGCGATCGGCGGCATGCTGATCTTCGTGGCGGCGAACGACCTGCTGACCATGTTCATCGCGCTTGAGGTCTTCTCCCTGCCGCTCTACCTGCTCTGCGCGCTGGCCCGTCGCCGGCGCCTGCTGAGCCAGGAGGCGGCGATGAAGTACTTCCTGCTCGGCGCGTACGCCTCCGCGTTCTTCCTGTTCGGCGTGGCCCTGATCTACGGCTTCACCGCAGGCACCCCGGGCCGCACGGCTGGCGTCGACTTCGCCACCATCGACGCGGCGGTGACCGGTTCGCCGGCCAGTCAGGTGCTGCTTTTCGCCGGCATGGCGCTGCTCTCCATCGGCCTGCTCTTCAAGGCCGCGGCGGCACCGTTCCACGTCTGGACTCCGGACGTCTACCAGGGTGCGCCGACCCCGGTCACCGGCTTCATGGCGGCCTGCACCAAGGTCGCCGCGTTCGGTGCGCTGCTGCGCGTCTTCCACGTCGCGTTCGCCGACGCCTCCTGGGACTTCACGCCGGTCCTCGGCGCGGTGGCGGTGCTGACCATGTTGGTCGGTGCGGTGCTCGCGGTCACCCAGACCGACATCAAGCGGCTGCTCGCGTACTCCTCGATCGCCAACGCCGGCTACCTGCTGGTCGGTGTGCTGGCGCCGAGCCGTGACGGGCTCTCCGGCACGATGTTCTACCTGGTCGCGTACGGCTTCTCGGTGCTGGCCGCGTTCGCGGTGGTGACCCTGGTGCGTGACGCCGACGGGGAGGCCACCCACCTGTCCCGTTGGGCCGGGCTGGGCCGGCGGTCGCCGTTCTTCGCAGGGCTGTTCACCTTCATCCTGCTGGCCTTCGCCGGTATCCCGCTGACCAGCGGCTTCACCAGCAAGTTCGCCATCTTCGGCCCGGCGCTGGAGGGCGGTCAGGCCTGGTTGGTGATCGCCGGTGTGCTGACCAGCATGGTGCTGGCGTTCCCGTACCTGCGGGTCGTGGTGATGATGTGGCTCTCCGAGCCGGGCGAGTCCACCCCGACGGTCACGGTGCCCGGTGGGCTCACCGCCGCCGCGCTGATGATCGGCGTGCTGGCCACTCTGGTGCTCGGTGTCGCCCCGGCGCCGCTGCTCGATCTGGCTACCGGAGCTGCCGAATTCGTTCGTTGACCGAGGGTTCGATCACCGAGGGCCGGCACGTGTTCACGTGCCGGCCCTCGGTGCGTATCCCCGACCCGGAGCAGGTCGAACGCATGTGGCATGGTTGATAGCGTGGTGAATCCGGCGGGCGAGCGTTCAGGTGCCTCCGGCTCCGGCGGTCGGCGGGGTCGGGCGAGCACGAGTCAGTTTGGCGCGGTCGGTCTCAACCTCGTCGATCCTCGCGTCGAGGCGTCCGTGCTGGGTGTGCTGGACGCGGTCGAGGTCGAGTTGCGGGCCAGTGTGGCCAGCTCCGACCCGTTCGTCACCGAGGCTGCCCGGCACCTCGTCGAGGCCGGCGGGAAGCGCTTCCGGCCGCTGCTTGTGGCGCTCGGAGCCCAGTTCGGTGACCCCAGTGGCCCGCAGGTGGTCCCGGCTGCCGTGGTGATGGAGCTCACCCACCTCGCCACGCTCTACCACGACGACGTGATGGACGAGGCTGCCGTCCGCCGGGGCGCGCCGAGCGCGAACTCCCGCTGGACCAACTCGGTCGCCATCCTGGTCGGCGACTACCTCTTCGCCCGGGCGGCGGACATCGCCGCCGAGCTGGGCCCCGAAGCGGTCCGGTTGCAGGCGCGCACCTTCGCCCGCCTGGTGCACGGCCAGATCGCAGAGACCGTGGGGCCGCGCCCGGGCGACGATCCGGTGGCTCACTACCTGCACGTGATCGCCGAGAAGACCGGCTCGCTGATCGCCACATCGGCCCGTTTCGGCGGCATGTTCGGTGGCGCCCCCGTGCAGCACGTCGAGGCCCTCGCCGGATACGGCGAGACGATCGGCGTCGCCTTCCAGCTCTCCGACGACCTGCTGGACATCGCCTCCGAGTCGGTGCAGTCGGGCAAGACGCCCGGCACGGACCTGCGCGAGGGTGTCCCGACGTTGCCGGTGCTCTACGCCCGCGCGGCGGACGACTCCGACGCGTCCTCGATGCGTCTGCGGGAAATCCTGGCGACCGGTGCGCTGACCGATGACGCCCTGCACGCGGAGGCGTTGGGGCTGCTGCGGGAGAGCCCGGCGCTCAAGCGGGCCCGGGAAACCGTTCGCAGTTACGCCGAGGACGCCCGTGCGCGCCTGGCCCCGCTTCCGCAGGGCCCGTCCCGCCAGGCTCTCGAATCGCTCTGCGACTACATCGCCGACCGCACCAGCTGATCCGCGTCCGCGCTCGCCTCGGCGGCGACGCGGGTCAACAGGCGGCTGCCGACGAGCATGAGGGCGGCGGCGAGCAGCATCGCCACCGCTGCGGTTGTCCACATGGCGGGGTAGCCGAGGTGAGCGGCGAGTGGGCCGAGGCTCAGCGGGCCGAGACAGCCGCCCGCGTACACCCCGGTCTGGGTGATCGAGGTGGCGGCGGCCGGTGACTGTGGGTGGAGCCGGACCACCGCGAAGTTCATCAGGCCGGGCCAGGCCCAACCCAGGCCGAAGCCGAGCAGCACGCCGGCCACCAGCGGCACCGCGCCGGTCATCGCGAGAAGGCCCAGGCCGGCCGCGCCGACGACGAGCATCGCCGCGATGAGGGCGACGTGACCGGTGTCGCGGCGATCGGCCAGCCAGCCGGCACCCACCCGGGCCACCATGCAGACCGCGCTGCCCAGGGTCAGGGTGAGGCCGGCGAGGCCCGGCGACAGCCCGCGAGCCGCGGCGGAGTCCACCAGGAAGGTGCCCAGCGCGTTGGCCGCGGCCGCGGCCAGTGTCGCCGCCGCGCCGATCACCACCAGCGCCGTGGTCGCCCGGCCAGCGCGCGTTGCGCCGGCCCGCCGCGCCAGGCCGGGCAACTGCCGGGGTACGGCGGGCAGCGTCGTCAACGCGGCGACGGCGGCGGCCACGAACGCCCAGCGCCAGCCGACGGTGAGCGCGATGGTGGGCACCGCAGCCCCGGCCAGCAGGGTGGAGAACGGAATGGCGGCCTGCTTGACGCCGAACGACAGCCCTTGCCGCCGGGCCGGCACATGCTGGGCCAGCGCGGCGTTGCTGGCCAACTGGCCGAGCGCGTTCGCCGCAGCGCTGAGCGCCAGCAGCCCGACCAGCACCGGGTACGACCGGGCGAGAGCGGCCACGGCCAGCATCGACCCGGCGGCCAGCAGGATGCCGCAGCGGGCCACCAGGGCCGGCCCGTACCGCTCGACCAGGCGGCCGGAGGGCACCGAGGCCAGCGCGCTGACCCCGAAGTAGACGGCCACGGCCAGGCCCAGGCCGGCCGGGGAGAAGTTCAGGTCCGTGCCCATCTGCACGGCGAGACCGCCGAGCAGGAAGACGGGCAGTACGCAGGCCACGGTGGTGACGACTGCGCCAGCACTCGCCCTGATCGGGCGGGGCCGGGCGCTTGGCGTTTCGGGAGTGAGGTCGGTGTTGGTCATCGTCCGGCAAACCTACGCGAATCCTGCTCAGACCACTCTTGGTGACCGACGGGGCACAAGCTGTGGATGGTGATCTGGCATCCTCCACCCGAACGGGCATTTCACACCGGGCCTGTTTTTCATATGGTGTAAGTCCCCGGCGGCGGAGGTGGTTGTGCGCGACCCCTTGGCAGAACCTTCGGACCTGATCCGCAGCGTGTCCCGAGCGCTGCGGGTGCTGGAGTCGGTCGGTCGCGCCCCGAAAGGCCTGACCGTCAAGCAGATCGCCCGGCGGTGCGAGCTGACCGTGGCCACCACCTACCACCTCGTCCGCACCCTCGCCTACGAGGGCTACGTGATCCGTCGCGAGGACGGCACGTACATCGTGGGGTTGGAAGTGGCCGACCGTTACCGGGAGCTGGTGACCGCGTTCCGGGGCCCGCCAGCGGTCGGTGAGACGCTACGGCGGGCTGCTCTGGACACCGGCTACAGCCACTACCTTGGTCGCTTCGTCGGCGGTCAGGTGGCCCTCACGGCGGTCGCCGAGGGGCACCGCTCGCCCTACCTGGAGGACCTGGTCCCCGGCTTCGACGAGGGGGCGCACGCGACTGCCCTCGGCAAGTCGCTGCTCGCCACTCTCACCGCCGACCAACGTCACCGCTATCTGCGCGAGTACGGCATGCGTCCGTTCACCACCGCCACGCTGACGACCACCGAGACGTTCGAGGCCGACCTGGCCGCCGGTGACCGGCGCGGCATGCAGTTGGAGATGGGGCAGTTCCGCCAGGGGGTGGCCTGCGCGGCGGTGCTCGTCGCACCGGACAAGGACATGGAGCGTCGCGTCGTGCTGGCCTGCGCGTTGCCGGCCAGCGAGATGATGACCTCCGCCCGGGTGGTACGAGCCAAGCTGCTCACCGTGGCCCGCAGCGTCGCCGACGGCATCGCCGCCGACAGCTGACCGCCGAGAGGCCCTCTCCCGGGCTGGGAGAGGGCCTCTCGGGGCGGTCCAGCGCCGGACCGCCGGAGCAACGTCAGCGGCCTCTCGGCCGTGGGTACGGCGTCAGCTGCCGACTGGGCCGCCGTCGAGGCGCCAGGTGACCACCACGCCCGGCTTGGCGTAGTCGCCGTCGGGCCAGTTCGACGCCGGGTTCTCCACCGAGGCGCCGGTGATCTCACCCGGGTGCTGCACCGCGACGAAGACCGAGCGGTTGTCGCCGGTGATGAACGGCCCGCAGGTCTCCGCACCGAGCGGCACGGTCAGGAACTGCTTGAGGTGACCCTTCTCCGGGCCCTCCACAGCGGTGGCGAACAGGCCGTCGTTGCTGCCCAGCTGGTTGCCGTCGGTGGAGATCCACAGGTTGCCGGTGGCGTCGAAGGCGACGTTGTCCGGGCAGGAGATCGGGGAGACCTTGGTCTTGTCGTACCCGGCGAAGAAGGTCGACGGGTCGGTCGGGTCGCCGCAGACGATCGGCAGTGACCAGGCGAAGGTCTCGGCGGTGTTGTCGTTGCGGTCCTCGACCAGCTCCAGGATCTGCCCGTGCTTGTTCTCGTTGCGCGGGTTGGCCTCGTCGGCTGCCGCCTTGCCGGCCTTGCCGCGGTCGGTGTTGTTGGTCAGCGCCACGTACACCTTGCCGGTGAGCAGGCTCGGCTCGACGTCCTCGGGGCGGTCCATCTTGGTCGCGCCGACCTTGTCACCGGCGAGCCGGGTAAAGGTGAGCACGTCCGCGGCGGTCATCCCGTCGACGAACGACCGGTTGCCGCTGACCAGCTTGATCCAGCGACCCCGACCGTTGAATGCGCCGTCGGTGGGGAGCTTGCCCGAGCCGTCGATCTCGGCAGCGCTGGTCTGGTCGAGCTTCGCCACGTAGAGCGTGCCGGACTCCAGCAGGGTCAGGTTGTGCTTACGGGCAGCCCAGGAGTTGCCCTTCATGAACTTCTTGTCCGAAACGAACTTGTACAGGTAGTCGAACCGCTCGTCGTCGCCCATGTACGCGACCACGTGGCCGTCCTTGGCCACGATCACGTTCGCGCCCTCGTGCTTGAACCGGCCCATCGCGGTGTGCTTGCGCGGGCGGCTCTCCGGGTCGAACGGGTCGATCTCGACGATCCAACCGAACCGGTGCGCCTCGTTGGGGTGCTTGGCCAGGTCGAAGCGGTCGTCGGCGCGCTCCCACTTGCGGCTGCCACTGGGGTAGCGGCTGGCGGTGCTGATGCCGTAGCGGTCCAGCTTCGGCTTCAGCTCGGCCGGAGCGGCATCCGCGCCGACGAAGTACTGGTTGAAGTTCTCCTCACCGGAGAGCACCGTGCCCCACGGGGTCACGCCACCGGCGCAGTTGTTCAGCGTGCCGACGACCGTACGACCCTTGGGGTCGGCGGCAGTCTTCAGCCAAGCCGAGCCAGCAGCCGGGCCGGTCAGATCGAACTTGGTGCTGAGCGCGGTGACCCGCCGGTTGTACGGCCGGCGGCCGTTGTCGACCGGCTTCCACTGCCCGGTGCCAGCGACCCGCTCCAACTCGACCACGGACATGCCGTGCGCGGCCATGGCGATGCGCAACTGCTCCACGGAGAGCCCGTCCAGGCCGGGGAAGCCCGGGAACATCAGGTCCTCGTTGGTGTACTCGTGGTTGACCACGAGCAGCGCCCGCTTGCCCTGCTTGTCCAGCGGCAGCACGCCCACGAAGTCGTTGTTGTAACCGAACTGCTTGGACTGCGCCGCGGCGGTCTGGTGGTGCAGGTTGAACTCCGGCGCGCCCGGCACCACCGGGTCACCCCACTTGATCACCACGGCATGGTCGTAGCCGTTCGGAACGACCAGGGTGTCCAGCTTGTTCGGCGGGATCGGCTTGAAGGTCAACGCGCCGTTGCCGACACCGGTGCTGGGACGGCCGAAGCCGAAGGCCTCTGGGACGTCCGGGGTGGTGGGGGCCGCCATGGCGGGGGCCGCGCCGGCCAGCGCGCCGGCAGCCGCGCCGCCGAAACCGAGGACCAGCGCCCCGACCGCGCCGGCCCGGACCACGCCGCGCCGCGAGACCTCCGCGTTGACGACGTCCCCGAAGTACGCGTTCTCGGAGGTGTTCGGGACCGGGTGGTCACAGGCGTTTCCGCAGCGGTACAAGCAGGTCATGGCGTCACGGGTCCCATGGCGGGTGCCAGTCAACAGGGGGAGCAGCCGGGGACGGTCGCTCATGAGAGAAGCCTCCAGAAAAGTCGGTGGCACGACAGGCGGCGCGTACCAGGCGGACGCTAGGAGAACGTGGTGAGCGCTCGTCGGCCTTGAGCTGAACCGGGCGTGAACACATTCACGGGCGGCAACCGGCATGTGACCGGTGTGACCTCGGGCTGAACTGATCGGCGTGACTGCGCGTACTTCTGATCGAACGCACCGCCGGACGCGCGCCGGAAGCGAGGAGACCGCCATCAGCGACCACGACGCCCAACTGCTGCGCGCGCTGCACGACGAGCACGCGGAGGCGCTGTACGCCCATGCCCTGCGGCTGGTCAACGGGGACCGGCAGCGAGCCGAGGACCTGGTGCAGGAGACGTTGCTGCGGGCCTGGCGACACCCGGAGTCACTGGACCCGCAACGCGGTTCGGTGCGGTCCTGGCTCTTCACCACCGCCCGCAACCTGGCCATCGACGCCTGGCGGCGGCGGTCCTCCCGGGTCGGCGAGGTGTTCACCGACGACCTGCCCGAACCGCCCGAGGTGATCGACGAGGCCGAGCGGGCGGTGGAGGCGTGGACCGTCGCCGAGGCGCTGAACCGACTCAGCCCGACCCACCGGGAAGTGCTGGTTGAGTGCTTCTATCAGGGACGGTCGGTGGCTGAGGCCGCGTCCCGCCTGGGCGTACCCCCAGGGACCGTGAAGTCCCGCACCCACTACGCGCTGCGGTCTCTACGGTTGGTCCTGGCTGAGATGGGAGTGACGGGATGACCCGGTGCGAGTTCGCGCACGACGATGGCGCGTACGTGCTGGGTGCCCTGGCTCCCGCCGAGCGGGCTGCCTACGAGCGGCACCTTGGCGGTTGCGCCTCCTGCCGGGAGGCGGTCGCCGAGATCGCCGTCCTGCCCGGGTTGCTCGGGCGCCTCGACCCGGCGGGATTGGAGCAGATCCTGCCGCCGCCGGCTCCGCCCCGGGTGCCCGCGCTGCTCGAGGAGGCCCGGCGTCGCCGGCGTCGGGAACGCACTGCGGGCCGACGACGGTACGCGCTGACCACGCTGGCTGCGGCCGGGCTGGCCCTGGTTGTCGGTGTGGGCACAGCCGTGGTGCTGCCCGGCCCTGCGAGCCCGCCCGGCCCTCCGGAAGCGCAGGGCAGCACGACCGCACCGCAGGTGTCGATGGTCGCCATGCGACCGGTGGCCGCCGCCGGGCCGGTGCATGCCGACATTGGACTCACCGGCACCGAGTGGGGCACCGAGGTGACCATGCGTTGCGGGTACGACGCGCGGACGAGCTATGGCAAGGCGTACCCGTTCCGGCTGATGGCGCGCGGCCCGAACGGTGCCAGCGAGCAGATCGGCTCCTGGCTGGCCGCACCGGGCGACGCCCTCCAGTTCACCGGTGCCACGAGGTTCACCGATGCCGAACTGGTAAGCGTCGAACTCCAAAGAGCCGACGGCACACCAATCCTCACCTACGCAGTCCCGTAACCCGCCCCGCCCGCCCCGCCCGCCCCCGCCCCGCCCCGCCCCTCGCCCTCGCCCTCCCTCACCCCACCCGTCGCGCGCCGATCTTGCACTTTCTGTGCTGCCATAAGGGGCGAAGTGCCTATATCGGCGACCGAAACTGCAAGATCGCGGGGGTGGGGGCGGGGGCGGGGTGGGTTACGGGGCGGGGATGAGCAGTTTGCGGGTTTCCGTTCGGGTTTGGCGGGAGTTTCTCACTGCGTCGGCGGTGAAGACTACGAGGGCGAGCCAGACCAGCGCGAAGCCGGCGAGGCGGGCCGGAGGCATCGGCTCGTGGAAGATCAGCACGCCGCAGCCGAGCTGGAGGATCGGAGCCAGATACTGGATCATGCCGAGGCTGCTCAGGGGCAGCCGGTTGGCCGACCCGGCGAACAGGAGCAGCGGGATCGCCGTGGCCGCACCGGCCAGCACCAGCAGCGCGGTGTGCCCGGCCGAGACGTGCCCGAAGGTGGACTCGGCCCGACTCGTCAGCCAGGCCAGGTAACCCAGCGCCGGCAGCGCCAGCACCGCCGACTCGACGAAGAGCCCTTCCGCCGCAGGCAGCCCGAGCCGCTTCTTGACCAGGCCGTAGCCGGCGAAGCTGAACGCCAGGGTCAACGCCAACCACGGCAGCCGGCCGTAGTCCACCGTGAGCACCACAACCGCCGAGGCACCGATCCCCAGCGCCACCCACTGTGTCGCGCGTAGTCGCTCGCGCAGCACCGTCACCCCGAGCAGCACCACGACCAGCGGGTTGATGAAGTAACCGAGCGCGGTCTCCACCACTCGGTCCGAGTTGACCCCGTAGATGTAGGTGCCCCAGTTGACAGCGATCAGCGCGGCGGCGGCGACGATCCCGGCCACCGCCCAGGGGCGTCGCAGCAGCGCCCGCAGGAAGCCGACGTTGCGCAACGCGGCCAGCAACAGGGCCACGAAGAGCACCGACCAGACGATCCGGTGGGCCAGGATCTCCAGCGGGCCAGCCGGGCGCAACAGCTTGAGATAGAGCGGAAAGAAACCCCAGAGCAGGTACGCGCCGAGGCCGTAGAGGTATCCCAGACGGAGTGGCGTCACGCCTCCACCGTAAGGGGCATGCCGCTGCTTTGCTCCTTTCCGGTGACCGGGGTCACCGGCGGACGCTGGTCGAGCTGCATCCACCGTTCCGGCACGTCCAAGGGCGTGAAACCCGCTCGCGCGTACACCTGGTGTGCGTCCTTCGTGCAGAGCAGGATCCGGCGTACGCCCAGCTCGGCCAGATGGTCGCGGATGCTGCCGGCCAGCCACCCACCCAACCCACGGCCCCGGGAGGCGCGGTCGACGTACACGTCGCAGAGCCACGCGAAGGTGGCACCATCGGTGACCACCCGGGCGACCGCCACCTGGCGGCCGTCCTCAGGCCGGTAGACGCCGAACGGCAGTGAGCCGGCGAACGCCCGCGCGACGGTCTCCCGGTCCCGGCCAAGCGCCCAATACGCGTCGGTGGACAACCAGAGGTGCACCAGGTCCAGATCGAGCCGGGCGGGATCGGTGCTGAGCAGGTGGCCGTCGGTGCGGGTCAGCGAGAACACCCCTCGACGTTAACCGCCGAGGTGGGCTCCCGTACCGACCAATTCCCGAACTCTGGTCATTGGCCCGCCGGGGCTCCGGCCTTGGTCGGAGCCCCGGACGGGCCGGGTCGGTGCTGGCCGGTGGACGGTCAGTCCCGGTCGAGGACGGCGCCGAGGATCCAGGTCACGATGCTCACGAAGAGAGCACCGAGCACGGCGGCCGGCCAGAAGCCGTCCACAGAGAACGGCAGCCCGGCCTGATCGGCGATCCAGCTGGTGAGCAGGAACAGCAGCCCGTTCACCACCAGCGCGATGAGACCAAGGGTCAGTAGGTAGAAGCCGCAGCCGACGGTCTTGATGACCGGCTGGAGAACCGCGTTGACCACGCCGAAGATCACCGCCACCAGGAGCAGCGTGGTCACCGTCTCGCCGGCGGAGTCGGATTCCAGAGAGATGCCCGGAATGAGGAGTGTGGCCAGCCAGAAAGCCAACGCTGTGCTGGCCAGCCGAATCAGCAGACCTTTCAGAAAACCCATGGCGGGGATCGTGCCACGGACCTGGCACCGCCGTAACCCGGCAGATGACGATCCTGGTGGATCACCCCCGCGCCGGCCGCCCGATCAGTTGCGCCTCGATCGGAGTGGGAGAGACCAGCGCCCAGCGCAGCGCCCGCCGGTTGACCACGGCGACCATGTCGTCCCGGATCCGGGTCAGCCACTCGGCCGAGCCACCCAGCCCCAGCGCAGCGCCGGCCAGCGCGGCCTCGGCGGCGTTCAGCGGCTGAAGCAATGCCAGGTCGGCCCGGCTCAACGCGTCCACGTCCGCTGCGGTCAGCTCGTCCCGCACCACCAGAGTGGCCCGCCACGGTGGGCCCGGCTCGGCCTCGGCCGACACCGGCCCGGCGTCGACGACAAGCAGCAACGGACGCAGCGCGGTGCCCACCCCGTCGGCGATGGGTCGACCGGGTGGGATCAGCGGGATCGTGCCGCCCGGCGCGCCCACCCCTCGGACGAATGGCTCCCAGGCGCGCGGCCGTGCGGTCTGCACCACCACCAGGGCACCGAGCGCCAAAGCGCGCAGGGCCACCAACTGGGCGACGCGCACTCCGCCGACCAGCAGCACCCGGGTGCTCTCCGGCCGGAACAGCCGCACGGTGACGGCTCTGCCGTGCCTGTTCGTGCCGACCATCATCCCGGCGTCGCCCAGGGTCAGCTCCCAGTCCTCGACTGCGGGGCGGGGCTGCGCCCCGGGTGCGGTCAGCGCCAATGGCAGCGTGGCGGCCAACCCGAACAGGTGTGCGCCGTCGAGCCGTTGCAACTCCCCGCCCAGGTCGGTCACCAGACGACCCAGTGCCTCGCTGGCCACGGCCAACTCGGTCGCCGTGCCGGCGGCCAGGCGTACGGTCAGCTCGGTCGGCACTCCACCGGCACCGGTGACCGACGGTGGACCCGCGGTGATCGACACCGTCGTCGCGGTCGCCGGCAGCGCAAGCAGCCGGGGCACCAGCCGTCGTCCACCCGCACCGTCCGGCTCCGGCCACTGGATCAGTCGGAAGGTGGCCTGGAGCAGGGCACCGGACCGGAGCGCCGGCCAGGACTCCCGAACCGGCTGGCCGTCATGGTGAGCCAACTCGCCCAGGACACGCAGCGCCGCAGGCACGCCGAGTGGCCGCGCGGTCAGCGAGCCGAGCCGGCGGACGATGCGGCGCACCGTGCCGGCGAGGACGCGGCGCAGGTCTTCCTCAGACCACCCGTCCACCCGCAGCACCCGGACCGCCACCACCGCCCGCTCCCGTCCGGCGAGTCGCCCATCGGTGAGCTGCCGGTACGACGTGCCGACTGTGCCGCCCGCGGCCGGCACCGGCGCCGGCACCCCGCCGAGCAGGAGTTGGACCCGCAGTGGGGGCACGTCCGGCCCGGCCGGGGGCAGCAACGCGGACGGTGCGGGTATCGCCCGAGACACGTCGCCGAGCAGATCGCCGGGGTCGCCGAGCTCTAGCAGCGCGACCATGCCCGCGGTGTCCTCGAGAACAGCCGCCGCCCCGCCGGTCAGCTCCGTCGAGAGGACGACGGTGCCCGGGGCGACCAGGTCGAGCAGGTCGGCGGCTCCGGCCGGCCCGGCCAGCGCCCGCCGTCGGGTCAGGTGCGCGACGGCGGTGCCCAGCCATTCGAAGAGCCATCGGCCCCGCAGCCGGACCCCGGCGACCGCCACCAGCAACACCGCCACGAGTGCGGCCGCGGCGACGACGGGTGCGGGCCGGCCGAGGGCGCTGAGGACGAGCACCGCCGCGACCTGCGCGGTAACCAGTTGCCCGGCCCGTACGCCTGCGCCCGCCCGTCGACTGGACGAGGCCCAGCGCTCGATGAGCGGTCGGCGACGGGGTGTGCGCTGACCGGCCGAGCCCAGCCCGCCAGCGGAGGGCCGGCTCGGCTCGTCGCGCCTGACTGCTCCCGGAACGGCGCTTGGCCCGGACCCGACCGGGGTCGTCGGGTGCGGGCCTCCGGTGGTGATCGCCGGCACCGTGCCTCCTCGACCAGTGGGGACCGTGGCGGGTCGGCGGCCACCCTCCGGCGGCCCGTCACACGCCGCGACGTGGCTGCCGCACATCGTAAGCGACCGATGGCTGCCATGGTTGTCCACAGGGGAGGCGTAGGGGGTAGCAGAACCGCTAGGAGGTCGCTACCGTCAGCCACGAAGTCCGTCGCTGACCCGCGTCTGCCAGTGCTCGACGACCGGGCCAAGCGAACGACGCGTCCCCAGGGCGGGCGCGTCGACGGCCAAGGTGCGATCAGAGAGACGAGGTGACGTCCGGGTGTCCCAGACCCAGGCAGAAGCCGCGGTGATGCAGCAGACCGCCGCGAAGTTCGAGCAGGTGGACCAGTCGTTGCAAACCATGCTGACCGGCCTGCTGGCCGAGCTGCAGGTGTTGCAGCAGGCCTGGCGTGGCGCTGGTGGCCGGTCTTTCGAGCAGGTCAAACAGCAGTGGTCACAGGACCAGGCGGCGCTGCACCGAGCGCTGCGGGAGACCGCCGGGGCAATCCGTACCGCCGGCCGGCAGTACGACGTCTCCGACGACGACGTGGCCAGCCGGGTAGCCGGCACCAACCGCGGCGGCATCCAGCTGCCGCTCTGATCCTGTTAAGGAGGGAAATCCGATGGACCACGGTGTGCTGGTCGTCAACTTCGCCGCGCTTCAGCAGGCCGGCGCAGACATTCAGAAGGCGTTGAACACACTCGACTCGCAGCTCGGCCAACTCGAACGAGATGCCGCACCACTGGTGGCGAGCTGGACGGGTGAGGCCCGACAGGCATACGAGCAGCGGCAGGCCCGGTGGCGCTCCGCCTCGCAGGACCTCCAGGCGATGCTGCGTGACATCAAGTTGGCGGTGGACGACTCCGCGACCGACTACCTGGACACCGAGAAGAAGAACACCGGGCTGTTCCAGTGAGCGCGGTCGGCCGGGAGCGCTGATCGTGTCTGGGTCAGTGCCCCGGCCGCTGCGTCGCAGAGGTCGAGGCGGTCAGCTCGCAGGGTCAGGCTGGATCGGCCGGGCGCCAGCGTCGGCGGGCACCGCGGGGCAACACCAGGGCGAGCAGCACCACGGTGGCTGCCGTCGTGCCGACCACCGCACCGAGCAACAGGGCCCGGTCCCGCGCGGTCGCACGGCGAGCCTGACGGGCGAGCAGTGCCGGATCGGTCCGGTCGTCGGCGAGCACGGCGACCGGCTGAGGGTCGGCCGCGCGGCCGCCGCTGGTCTCGGTGACCGCCCGGTACGGGTTCAGCACGCCGGCACCGTACCCGCCGCCGTGGCCCGCGCCGGGAGCTGGATCGGCGGTCGCGATGATGCGTTCCGCCACCTGGGCAGCGGTCAACTCGGGCCGATACTGGCGCAGCAACGCCGCCGTGGCGGCCACGAAGGGCGCGGCGTAGCTGGTGCCCTCGACCTGATGATGGCCTGCCCCGGGGGCTGCGGTCAGCACCTCGCTGCCCGGTGCGACCAGGTCGACGTACGAGCCGGTCTGCGAGAAGGTCGCCCGCCCACCGTCCGCGCCGATCGCCCCGACGCCGAGCACCCCTTCGTAGCCGGCGGGAAACGGTCGGGGGTCCCCGCTGTCGTGCAGGTTGCCAGCGGCGGCCACCAGCACCACATTCCGGTCGACCGCATACTGCACGGCCGAACGGACTTCCGGGTCGTCCGCGTACAGCACCACGGACAGGTTCACCACGTCGGCATCGTGATCGACAGCCCACCGGATGGCCTGGGCGAACTCCCCGGCGCTGACCGTACGCCCCGACTCCCGCCCCTGCACCACCTGCTGCTCACTCACCCGCACCGGCATGATCCGGGCACCCGGCGCCAAACCGCGGAAGGCGACGCCGGGCTGGGGTGCCGCCGCGATGATGCTCGCCACGCCGGTGCCGTGCCCAGCGCAGTCCTGACTGCCGTCCCCGCCGGGGTCGAGCAGGTCGGTGCCGGCCAGCACGCGCCCGGCCAGCTGAGGGTGCACCCGATCCACCCCGGAGTCGACCACCGCGACGATCACCCCGGCGCCAGTGGCCAGCGGCGCGAGCCGAGC
Organism: Micromonospora sp. DT201; assembly: GCF_049841575.1. Lineage (NCBI taxonomy): Bacteria > Bacillati > Actinomycetota > Actinomycetes > Micromonosporales > Micromonosporaceae > Micromonospora > Micromonospora sp. DT201. Next base: position 603,149 of record NZ_JBNCKP010000002.1, read on the forward strand.
GGGGTCGTACCGTTGCTGTGGCCACGGTGCGGCCGTGACCGGTCGGACGGGGGCGAGGGGGGTCGCGCACGCCGGTGCCGTCCGGAGCCTGGCGGTGGCGGCAACGGTCGGGAGGGCCGGTACGGTCAGCAGGCTGGCGGCGAGACCTGCGAGGACCGGGCGCATGATCGATCGGGACATCGACAGCCTCCGTATCGTGTCGGCTCCGGGACGGGATGTTATCGCCTCGCCCGCGCCCAGGCAGACCGCTGGCGGCCAGCCATTGTGATCTTGGTACCACCTTGTAGGTTGTACGCGATACCTGTGGCCTGTTCTCGGAAGGAGAGGTGGCCGTGACCGAATGGGAGCCGGCCACGGAGGCCGAGGTGGCGATGCGCGACGCGCTGCGCGCCAACGACCAGGAGCTGTACTTCCGGCTGCTGTCCCGCGCAGATCTGTTGTTGCCGGTCTCCGCGCCGACGCAGCCCGGCCAGGCACCCTCTGGCTGGGGCACCTGGACCACCGGGGGCCGGACCCACGTGCTGGCCTTCACCTCCGCCGCCGCGCTGCGCGCCTGCCTTGGCGAGCACCCCGGAAGTAATCGCCGCATTCCCTTCGCCGACCTCGCGATCGGCTGGCCCAACCAGGAGTGGTGGCTCGCCGTCAACCCGGGTCTGCCGGTCGAGGGCTACCTGCCGGCCTGGTTCGTGGCTCAGCTCTCCCGGGGTGACGTGCGACTGCCTGGTCGCGCCATGGGTGCCCGCGCTCGCCTGGAGCGGGCGGAAACCCTGGCCCGCACCCGGACCGGCGCGCCCGGCCGGGACGCAGCGCCAGCCGCTGGATCGCCGCCCGGTCCCGCCCCGGTTCCGCCCGCCGCGGTCCCACCTCCTCCGTTCCCACCCGCTGCGGTCCCACCTCCTCCGTTCCCACCCGCTGCGGTCCCACCCGCCTCGAATCCGCCTGCTCCGGTCTCACCCCTCAGGGCCGCGCGGGGTGCGATGCCCCGGGCGGCGAGCGCCCCGTCGGCGCCCGGCCCAGCGCCGTGGACGCCCCGCCCCGCTGAACCGCCGCGTCGACCCGGCGAGGAGGACATGCCCGCCGCCGGTCAGCGGTACCCGAGCGACCCGACCCGACCAGGCGTGTCGGGCACCGGCGCCCTGCCCCGCACCGGCCGGCCTTCCCGGTTCACACCGTTGGCGCCCGCTGACCGTCCCGGTGTCGGTCCGGCCGATCAACCGGGCCCGGGCGTGGGTTGGCCGGCAGCGAATCGACCGGGCGAAGTCGACGGCCTGACTGCGGGCAACGGCAACGGCGGGCCCCCGGCGGCTCGACGCTCCTTCTTCGAACCCACCCCCCGCGATCGGGTGTCCGACGCGACGCCGAGTGGGGGCCGATCCGGTGACCGCGCGGTCCCACCAACTCGATTCGGGCCGGGCAGCCAGCCCTTCCCACGCCGCCGCCCGGCCGACGCGCCGGCCGAGGAGGCTGCGACACGGGCCTTCCCGATGATGGGCACGGACGCCACCCGGCCGCTGCGGCAGCCGGCAGGCGACCTCGGTGCGTCCCGAGGGGTACGCGCACCGGCACCAGGCGAGGAAGTCACCCAGCCTCTGCCTCCGCGCCGACCCGATCCGGTGGCAGAGGAGCCCACCCGCGCCTTCCGAATGACGGGCGAGCCGCCGATGACCAGGGTGGCGCAGCGGCCCAGCCCCTCGGCGGAGGAGACCCAGGCGATCCCGCGTGACCGGCCGAGCCGATTCGGGCCGGTGGAGGAGTTGCCGGCATCGGTCGCAGAGCCGGTCTCCAGCCCGCCCGCTCCGCGCCGCGGCTTCACGCCCATCGTGATCGAGGGCACCATCATCGAGTCCCGCGACCTCGCCGACCCGGTCGAGACCAGCGGCCCATTCGACGAGGTTCGGCGGCCCCGCCCCGCCGAGGCGGCCCCGCCACCGTTCGGTTCCTCGCCCTCCGGTCCGGACCTGTTCAGCCCGTCGTCTTACCGCCCCAGCCCGTCCGGTCCCGCGTCATTCAGCCCCAGCCAGCCCGCTCCAGGCCCGTTCGCGCCGCCCGCCACGGGTCCGGCAGAGACCGGCCCCGCCGACGATGGCCTGAACGGCGCCGGCTTGGGCGACGATGGCCTGGGCGGCGCCGGCTTGGGCGACGCTGGCTTGGGCGACGCTGGCTTGGGCGACGCTGGCTTGGGCGGTCTGCACACCGATCAGCACAGTGGCTTCCCGGTTGGTGGCGATGGCACCGACATCGAGGGTTCGTCGGTCGACGCGACCGGCTCGGATCGGACCGTCAGCGGCGAGAGCCCGACCGCAGACGGCGACGGGCAGCGCCCGCCCGCCGACGAGCCCGTGCCGGTCGAGTTCGATCCGGCCAACACTGTCGAGGAAGACCTGCTCGGTGCCGCCGGTGCCGGCAGCACCGACACGTTCCTGTCCACCCTGCTGCTGGCCCGCGTGCTGCTGCCGGCGGCACCGGATTCGGTGCCGGGCAGCCGCCCCGGTGATTCGGGCTTCGTCTGGCGTACGGCGGAGCTCGACGGCGAAACGTACGTGGTGGTCTACACGTCGCCGGAGCGCCTCGCCGACCACGTCGAGGGCGACGTCGACACGGTCCGGGTGAAGTTCGCCCAACTGATTCGGCGTTGGCCGGACGAGGATTGGTCGTTCGCCGTCAACCCGGGCACTCCGGTCGGTGCCAAGTTGCCCGGCGAGCAGATCGTCGCGTTGGCCAACTGGGCCGCCGAGGTGGGGCTCGGTGACGACCTGGAGGTGGACCCGGAGGAAGCGCCGGCCGTGGCCGAGCCCACCGCCCGCCCCCGGTACGCCCCAACGGCGGTCGACCCGACCCGACCGACAGTCATGCAGAAGGCGATCGCGCCCAGTCAGCTCGCGTACTACCTGGACCGGGGATACGACCGGGTTTCCGGTTTCGTGCACCGGGCCGGTGAGCTGGCCCACCTGACCACGCCGGCTCAGGTGCACGAAGCGCTCGGCCTCAGCTACCCCGGCTCGCCGTTCACCCCGGACGCCGACGAGATCTACGTGCTGCGCTGGCCGGCACATCGGCCGAGCCTCTACCGGATCCCGTACGGCGGTCAGAACGAGGCGGCGATGCGGGCCATGGAGGGCTGGGTCATCGAGCGTCCACCCTTCCGGGGCAACGGCTTCGCCCCGGGCGAGAGCAGCGACGTGGTGGCGGAGTTCAAAGTGGACAGCGCGCGCCTCCCGCACGGCACACAGTTGTGGCGGATCGGCGCGGACGGCACCGAGCGGGTGGTCGCGGAGTTGGACACCGACGCGGTGCTCTGGCGACGGGTCGGTGAGGCGTGATGCGCGACGGTTACGTGGCCCGCTGGCAGGGCCGGGAATACCAGGCCAGCCCAGATGGTGACGACATCCGCCTCTACCAGCCCGAGCCGGGCGAGGGCTTCGAGGAGATCCGCGCGGGCCGGTATGTCCGGGTGCTGCCGGCGAGTGAGATCGAGGATCTGGCGTACGTGCGGACCACCTGCACCTGGCAGGGGCAGCCGTTCATCGTGCTCGGCGAGCACGACGCCTGGCTGCGGGTGGAATACACCGGTGGCCGTTGGCCGGTGGCTGAGGCAATGCGGCTGGAGGTCTTCGACTTCGGCGTCTACCAGGGTTGGGCACCGGCAGCCGAGGTCACCGACCTGCGGGAGCAACGGGTCTGAGCGGTCAACTCTTGGCCCAGCGCAGGATTTCGCCGAGCACCAACTCCGGTGCCTCCAGGTGCGGGAAGTGCCCCACCCCGTCGAGCAGCCGCCACTCGTAGGGTGCGACGACGTAGCGGCCGGAGCCCAGGGCGGTGCGCGGCAGGGAGGCGACGTCCAGCGCACCGTGCAGTTGCAGGGTCGGGGTGGCCAGCGGTTTCTGCATCAGACGCACGAACCGGTAGCCGTGCAACCGCAGCAACGAGCGGAACGCCCAGCGGTACCCCTCCAACGCGCAGAACGCGGCCTGTGGAATGCACATCGCCTCCCGGCAACGCTCGGCGTACGCCTCGAAATCAGGCCCGGCCACCCAGCGTGGCCCGCCCCAGCGGCGCAGGATCTCCGCGACGGCCGCCGCGCCGTCCCGGGTCAGTACGTGCTCGTAGCGGGGGAGCTGGAACTTCAGCGCAGGGGTGGAGGCGGCGAACTGCCCGCGCGGGTCGGCGAAGATGCCGGCGCGCAGTCGCAGCGGGTGTGGCGCCCCCAGCACGACGAGCCGGCGGACCAGGGCCGGGTGGAATGAGGCCACCGTCCAGCCGACCATGCCGCCGACCCCGCTACCGACGATCGTCGTCGACCGTTCACCGAGCGCGCGGATCAACCCGGCGATGTCGGCGGCGAGGGTGTAGCCGTCGTACCCCCGGGGTGGTTTGTCGCTGGCGCCGTAGCCGCGCAGGTCGACGGCGACCGCCCGGAAACCGGCGTCGGCGACCGCCGGCAGCATCTGGTGCCACGCCCACCAGTGCTCCGGGAAACCGTGCAGGAAGAGCACCATCGGCCCGGTGCCGGCCTCGACCACATGGAACCGGGTGCCGTTGGCGCCGACGAAGCGGTGCGTCCACGGCCCCTCGGTGAGGACGCAGGACTCGTCGACGGCTCCGCCGCGCTGGTCGGTCATGGCAGACAGCCTAGGACTTGGTCACCGATGACGGCCCTGGTGGTCGCGTTGAACAGGGAGAAGCCCGGGTTGTCCCCTAGCGGGCGGGAGGCACCGTCAATGCGCGATGAGGCTGGCGCGGATGCTCGACAAAGGGCGACGCCCGGGCAGGTCAACCTGCCCGGGCGTCGCTGTTGGTGCGGGATCAGTGGTTAGCCGAGCTTGATCTTCATCGAGGTGCCGTCCTGCTCCAGAACCTTGATCTTGACACCGGCTGCGGGGAGCTTGACGCCGTGGTTCGGCAACTCCTCGTAGAAGAACTTCTTGGTGTCGTCGAACAGCGGCTCCGCAGCCTGGCCGCGGACGTACTGCGCCTGGCTGTTGAGGTGCAGGGTGAACGAGTCAGCCTTGTTCAGGCTGAACGGTGCGTCGTACACCTGGATCCGGGCGCGCCACGGCTCCCCGGTCAGGTTGTAGAGCGGGCGCGGGTGCGCGTCGATGTACAGGTTGCGACCCTCACCCGGGTGGGCGCCCGTGTCGTTGTCGGCCCAACGGGTGTTCCAGTACGAGATGAGCAGACCCTCCTGGTACGCGTAGTGGTCCACCCAGTCCGGGCGGGTGTTCGCGTAGCCGAAGAAGTACGGGCCGGTCTTCAGGTACTTGTCGTACGACACGTACGACCGGTTACCCGCGATGTAGTAGTTGTCGAACAGCCGGGTGTAGGTCGCCCCGACCACCTGGAACTTGTCGAGGGCCCAACCCGCGTCGGTCTCGGCGCCGTCGCTGAGGATGGTCTGACCGTCGGCGGTCACGGTGATCGCGTCACCGAAGAAGCCGCCCTCGGAGACGCCACCGTCGGTGACGTAGTGCAGGCGGACCTGCGCCACCTTGCCGGCGACCGACGTCAGCGGGATGTTGATGTCCGCCCAGGCGCCATTGCTGCTGCCGTCGAGAGCCGGACGGCCGGCGCCGTCCGTGCCGATCGGCGCGCCGTTGACCGTGCCATCGAGGTCGGTCCAGGTCTGACCGCCGTCCGTCGACGCCTCGAAGTAGAGGTAGTCGTAGGTCGTCTCGATGCTGTACTTGCCCTTGAGCGACAGCGCCGCCGTGGACTTGCCGGTGAGGTCGAACGTCCTCGTCATCTTGCTGTTGAGGTTGTCCTCGTTACCGGAGAAGTACTGCTTGGAGCCTTGGAACGGTGCGCCGTAGTTGAAGGTGTATTCCCTCTTGGGCAGCACGACCACGACGGCCTGCGCTTCCTTCGAGTTGTACTCCTGCGGGCCGAGCTTCAGCGTCTGCTTGTCCCCGGCGATGACCGTCTCGTGGTCGAGCCAGCCGAGCTGGAGCTTGTTCCACGCGCCGAGGTCGCCGCCACGGTCGCCGATGCCGACGTCGTTCTTGGCACCGAGCCGGCTCTGGGCCATCAGGGTCCAGTGCTCGTTGTTGTTGTCCGTCGATCCGTAGTCGTCCGGCAGGCCCAGGTCGTGGCCGTACTCGTGGTAGAAGACGCTGCGGCCGCCGTTTTCCGGCTGGATCGTGTAGTCGCGGATCCAGACGCCGGTGTTGCCGATCTGGGTGCCGCCGATCGGGAAGTTCGGCGGGCCGACGGGCGAGCTGTTGAAGGCAGACCAGCGGTGGCTCCAGATGGCGTCCTCACCCTGCTGCGGGTCGCCGTCGGCCTGGTCGCCGCCGGAGTGGACGATCTGGAAGTGGTCGATGTAGCCGTCCGACTCGTTGAAGTCGCCGTCACCGTCGTAGTCGAACCGGTCCCACTTGTCGAAGGACTTCATCTCCGTGGCGATCTGCGCGTCCGTCCGGCCCTTGGCCTTCTGGTCGACGACCCACTGGTTCGCGGCGTCCTGGATCAGGTTCCAGGTGTTCGGGCAGACGTTGTCGCCACAGACGGCGGGGTCGCCGGTCGGGTCGTCGTCGGCCTTCGGGTCGTCGGAGCGACCGTAGCGGGCCTCGTTGTACCGGACCTTGACCCAGTCGGTCACCTCACCCTCGACGGTGTAGCGACCCGAGGACTGTGCCTCGTAGTACTGCTTGAGCGACTCGTCGCCCGGGTTGGTGCCGAAGTAGACCTGGCGGAAGTGCTCCGGGCTGAAGTCCGGCTGCCAGATGGTGGAGTTGTCCACGGCCCGGTTGGGCTCGGGGATCTTGTTATGCAGCGGCCCCTGGAAGGTCGCCGGCCCGGCGACGTCCGGGTTCATGTCCTTGTCCGGGTAGGACGGGTGCCGCTCGTCACCGAACTCGGCGAGGATCACAAAGATCTTGTCGGTCTGCTGGCGCTTGAGCTCGACGTACTGATCCTTGGTCTTCTTCGCTCCGGCGGCGGCGCGGGCGTTGGTGCCGCTCGTGTCGCTCGTCTCGCCGACCTTGACGACCGTGCTTCCGTTGCGCTCAATCGGCTTGCTCCGACCGCTCAGCACGTCGCTCAGACCCTGCTGAAGCAGCGCGCGGCGCTTGTCCTCGAGCTTGTCGGGGAGTTCGTCCTTCAACGCCTGTGGCTCGGCGGCGGCCGGTGCCGCCGGCAGTTTGGGCTGAGGCGCCGCCGAGGCGGACGGGCCGTAGAACAGGCCCGTCGCCGTCAGTGAGAGCCCGAGCAGACCCACTGCGACTTTGCGCACGTGGTACCTCCGGTTTGAGGGAACCGGCCCAACGGGGGTACGGGCCGGTGGGATATCGATCCCACTAGTGGGACCAAAGGTGAACATAGACACTGCTGCGACGGGTGGGAAGACGCGCGCGTCGATTTGTTGCAAGATTTTGTTGGCAATGCTTTTCACCGTCACACACCGGGGCTTCATCAGCCACGCTGGTCAGCCGAGGGCGGGCGGCTCCGGTTTGCAGTGACCAGCATCGATCAATTCGGTCGGCGTACGACAGTGGGGCCGGCGGCGTTTCCGCCACCGGCCCCACTGTCCACTCAGTGATCAGTTCCTGATCTGCACGACCATGTCATCGGTCGGCTTCTTGCCTTGCTTGACGATCTCGATCCGGGTGCCGGTGCCGGCCACCTTCACCGAGTTCTGCTCGTTGTCCGCCGTCCAGTAGCGGTCCACCGCGCTGTCGTTGAAGACCGGGTTGGCCTTCAACTTCGGCAGGGTGACCGGCACCCCGTTGAGGTGGAAGGTCTGGGCGGGCTTGTCGTGCCGGCTGAACGCCGCGTCGAAGCCGTTACGGCGGTTGGTGACGGTGCCCTGGCCCTTGACCGTGATCGCGCCCGGGCGGACGTCGACCGGCAGGTCCAGGCCGTACCCCGGGTGCTCCGAGGTGTTGTTGTCGCCGTAGGCGTAGTTCACGTACCAGACCAGCATGCCGGGCTGGTTCGCGTACCGCTCCACCCAGCTCGGCCGGGTGTTGCTGAAGCCGTAGTTGTACCCACCGGTCCGCAGGGCGTCGTCGTACCCGACGTAGGTCCGGTTCTCCGCGATGTAGAAGCGGGGGTACGAGGCGGTCACCGAGCCGCCCATCCGGGTGAAGCCGTCGGCGGTCCACTCGGCAGCCAGCGTCTCGGCGTCGTCGGTCCACGCCGCCGTGCCGTCCTTGACCAGCGAAATGTTGTCCAGGAACACGCCCGTCAGGTTCGTCCCGTTGTCGCTCTGGTAGCGGTAGCGGAACTGGATGACCTTTCCGGCGTACGCCGCGAGGTCGTAGTTCAGGTCCACCCACTTGCCGCCGGACGACCCGTCGAGACCGGTCTCCCCGGCGTCGATGAGCGGGCTGTCCAGCGACGCCCAGGTGGCACCGTTGTCGGTCGACACCTCGGCGTAGAAGAAGTCGTAGTCTTCCTCGGTGTCGTACCAGGCCTTGGCGTTGATCGAGGCCGAGCTGGCGCCGGTCAGGTCGAGTTGGCGGGTCAGGCTGCTGTTCAGGTTGTCCGCGCTGCCGCCCCACCACTCGTTCGACCCAGCGAACGGCGTGTTGTAGGTGCTGGTCTTCTCCTGCGGCGGCAGGTTGACGACGACCGCCTGGGCCTTCGGCCCATCGCTGTCACCGGCCGGCCCGAGCGTCACCTGGGTGGTGCCCTTGCCGTACTCCACGGTGGAGTAGTTCAGCCAGCCGAGGAAGAGCTTCGACCAGGGGTCCATGTAGCCCGGGGTCGTCCCGATGTCGTCCTTGCCGCGGCTCAGCCACGAACCAGCGGACATCAGGCTCCAGAACCCGACGCCGTTGTCGCCGCCGACCGTGTCGTACAGGTCCGGCAGGCCGAGGTCGTGGCCGTACTCGTGGGCGAACACGCCCAGGCCGCCGTTCTCCGGCTCCGTGGTGTAGTCGCGGATCCAGAGACCGGTGTCGCCGATCTGCACGCCACCAGCCAGGTTGCCGGCCGGCCCGGCCTTGCCCGCCAGGTCGGTGAAGGCACCCCAGCGGTGCGACCAGATGGCATCCTCGCCCTCGGCGCCACCGCCGGCCTCCTCGCCCTTACCGGCGTGCACCGCCTGGAAGTGGTCGATGTAGCCGTCGGGCTCGTTGAAATTGCCGTCGCCGTCGAAGTCGTACCTGTCCCAGATGTCGAACTGGGAGAGGTACTGCTTGATCTGCTCCGGGGTCTTGCCCAGTCCGATCTGGGAGTCGTACCAGGACGTGGCGCTGTCCTTGATGAAGTTCCAGGAGCCGTCGCTCTCTGGGATGGCGTTGCTGCCGTACCGCGCCTCGTTGAACGGCACGGTGACCCAGTCGCTGACATCGCCACCGACGGTGTAGCGGCCGCCGGACTGCTTCAGGTAGAAGTCCCGCATCGACTCGCCGCCAGTACCGTAGAACGTGTCCAGGTAGTGCTGGCGGTCGTAGTTCGACGACCACGAGGTGGTGTTGTCGTCGGTCGCGCCGCCGTCCCAGTTCCGGTCCGGCTCCTGGATCTGGCCGACCGTCGGGCCGGCCGCCCCGCCGGTGCGCGGGTCGGTCTTGTCGCCGAAGTTCACCAGCATGGTGAAGATCGGGTCGACCTTCGGCGGCTGCTGGTACTCGACGAACCGGTCCTTGATCTTGATGACCTTTGAGCCGTTGCGGGTTTCCAGCTTGGCCTTGCCGGAGAGCAGGTCGGCGATGGCCTGCTTGCGGATCTCCCGCTGCTGATCCGCCTTCGGGTCGGGGAGGTTCTCCCGGCCGTGCTTCGCCTTGTCGGATGAGGGGGTCGGGTTTGCCGCCGGGGCGCCGGAGGCTGGCGTCGCCATGACTCCCGCTGCCAGCAGCGCGGCCGTGGCGGTGGCCAGACCGGCTGTGACTCGTCGCCTCAAAGGTCTCCTCCTTTGTGGACCTGTGTTACATGACAGTGATCGTCGAAGCAGTCACTGTCATGTCGTGCGATACACACCTTTACAGAGCATCCGACCGGTTGTCACGAGTCGATCAAGCGGGCCGAAGGTGATTTTGAGTGGTTTCGGAGCGATAAATCATGACGAAACGGTCGTGGCCCGAGGCAACTATTTACACGACGGTGATGTCAAGATCGTCGATTCCTCGCGGGATTACGAGGTTCCCGATACCTAGCGCCCGAGCCGACGGAAACGTCACGTCCTGCGGTGGGCCCGAACGCGGAACGGCCCGCCCGGAGCATGCTGCTCCGGGCGGGCCGCCGCGTTGATCCGTCAGACGACGGAGCTGTTGCGGGTCACTTCTTCGCCGGGGTGACGAAGATCGTGGCGGACGAGTTGTCCCGTGCCGCCTTCTTGATCGTGAGCGAGACGCCATAGTTCACGCCCAGGTCACCGGGGTTGCCGGTGCCCAGCACGATCGCGCCACCGCTGAGGGTCACGCCGTAGAACTCCGGCGCGGGGCTGCCGTCCGGGTGGGTGACCCGGGTGGTGTACGGCGCATTGTTCCGCGACGGCAGCACCACCGACGCGTCGTTGTCCCGGGCGTAGGGAGCACCGTCGCGCATCTCGATGCCCGGGTACCAGCCCTTGGCGTCGGTGAACGCCTTCACCGGCGGCTGCGCCTTGAACTTCGTGCAGTACGCGCTGTACGGCTCGCCCGCCGCCTCCAGGCACTCCGTGAAGGGGTACGTCTTCTGGAGCGTGAAGGCCGCGTTCGCCGACTGCGGGCGGCTGGGCAGGTTGTCCGTCACCGACGGGTCCTTCGCAGCCGCCACGCCCGTGCGCCGGAGCGGGTCGAAGTGCGAGTCGACGATGAGCAGCCCGCCCTTCGCGCCGTAGCTGGGCAGCGCGGTCATCTGCCCGGTGACGTGGTTGACGTCGCCCAGCGCGGTGTCCCGGTACCAGACCAGCATGCCCGGCGCGTTGTACGAGATCCGGTCGACCTTCCACGCGTCGTGCGAGTAGATCGTGTCATAGGCGTACTGCAGACCCTTGTCGAAGCCGTCGAAGTTGCGCCACTCCGCCAGGTAGTACTGGGCGTGGACCTCGGTGCCGGAGGAAACCTTCCAGCCGGCGCCGGTGGTGTCGACGAAGGTGCCCACGGTGGCCGTCCAGCCGTTGGCGCCGCCCTCGACGTCGTCACTCCAGGTGGTGGCACCGCCGCCGGTGACCGAGAAGTCGTCGGCGAACCAGTTGCGCTCCTGGAACGCCTCGTCGGTGGCCTGGCGCAGCCGCAGTTGCACGGTCGTGCCCGCGTACGCCGACAGGTCGACGTAGTCGTGCCGCCAGCCATTGGTGCTGCCGGTCAGCCCGTACTTCTTGCCGCCGAAGTCGTTCATCCGGCCGTTCGGGTCCGGGTAGCCGTCCGGCGTGGTGACCACCGTGCCGGCCTCGTCGTACACCTTCTGCTCGGTCCAGGTCGTCCCGCCGTCCGTCGAGAGCTCGACGAAGCCGTAGTCCCAGTCCTCCTCGATGATGTAGTTGTTCCACATCCAGAACTTCGAGTCGGCCGCGGCCGGCACGTCGACCGAGCGACTCAGCTTGACGTCAGCCCACTCCTGGTCGTTGTTGCTGTGCCACATCTTCGTGCCGCTGTGCGGCGTGGCAAGCGTCGTCACCTTGTCCGGCAGGTCGACCTTGATGCCGTCCTCGGCGTCGATCGGCGTCCGCGACGTCTGGCCGAGCTTCACCTCGCGGGGGTTCGACCCGGGGCGGATGGCCAGCGGGTCGGCCCAGCCGAGCACCCACTTGTCCCAGATGCCCATGTGCGTCGGCAACGCCTGGAAGATCTCACCCGAGTGCGAGCCCGAGGCCATCAGGTCCCAGAAGTCCACGTCGGAGTCGGCATTGCCGGACGTGTCGTAGAGGTCCGGCAGGCCCAGGTCGTGACCGAACTCGTGGGCGAAGACACCGACACCGGCGTCCTCCGGCTGCACGATGTAGTTCGACACCTTGAGGTTGGTGCCCGGGATGCTGTAGCCACCGGCGACGGTGGAGGAGTGCGCCCACACGGCGTACACACCCTCGGCGCCGCCACCGCGGGACTTGCCCTGACCGGCGTGCACCAGCACGAGGTGGTCGATCACGCCGTCCGGCTCGAAGACGTTTCCGTCACCGTCGCGGTCGGCCTGATCTTCGATGTCGTAGTCGGCCCAGGGGAAGCTCGGGTCCTTCGCGGCGAGCGCGTCGATCGCGTCGGTCGCCAGGCGACCCGCGCCGGCCGGGTTGTCCGGGTGGCCGTTCATCGACTGCTCACGGCCGGGAACCCAGGCGCCGGTCTCGTCCTGGAAGCAGCGGTTGGCCGCGTACCAGCCCTCCGAGTGCGGCACGGTGATCCACGGGCTGGCCTGCCCGGCCACTGTGTACGCGTTCTTCGACATCTCCAGGTACATGTTGTGCATGGTGCGACCGGACAGGTCGATGCCCTTCTTGTTGTCCGGCCCCTTCAGGTCCTTGCGGACCCGCTCGGTGATGCCCTCCTTGCTGTAGAGCATCTTGTTGTAGTGGGTCGGCGAGAAGTCCGGCACCCACATCGAGTTGTTGTCCTCGTACCCGAGGGTCGCCGGGTTCGGGATGTTGTTGTGCTTCGGGCCGTTCTGCACGGTGCCGGGGACGCAGGTCCGGTCCTCGAACACCGTCTTGGGGACCATCACCCCGGTGAAGTCGTCGTTAGCCTTGTCGTTGAACTCGACCAGCAGCGTGAGCAGCTTCGCCGTCTGGGTCGTCGGCGACTTCTTGAACTCACGGGGGTTCTTGCCCGTCTTGATCGACTTGGCTTCGTCCTTGGCCAACTGCCGCGCGGTCACCGGGTTGCCCCGGGCGTGCTTCTGGTCGAACGCGCGCGCGGATTCCGCAGCAGGGGTGTAGACGCCACCCTTGCCCTTCACCTCACGGCCGGTGGTGTCCGGCTGCACCTCCGGCTCGGCGTAGTTGATGTAGTGCTCATCGGCCCCGATCACCGCCCGGGGGGTGACGGACGACGACTGGGCGGCCGCGCTGCCACTCACGGTCAGTGACGTGGCCGCAAGGGCGATGACGGGCAGCGCGACGAGTAGTCGTCGGCGCGACCCCGGATGGGAGGTTCTGTTCATGCCACTCCGTTCTCGGGCAGAGGACGTCGGCCGGCTCCGAGCGCGGTGAGGCGCGTCGATACCGCCCAACGCGCGTGAAACTAGATGAGAATCAACGCGCACGGCGGGATCGTGATCGATGCGTTACCCGTTCGGTCGGGGCGCTGCGTGGCGTACCTCCACACAAGACAACGGTGGGTGACGGTCCGTCCGGACCGCCACCCACCGCTGGGGTACGTCTGCCGTCAGTCCTCGTCGGACTTCGCGCCGGTCATCCCGGAGGAGATGAGGTCCATCACCGACGAGTCCTGCAGCGTGGTCACGTCACCCAGTGACCGGTGCTCCGCCACGTCCCGCAGCAACCGGCGCATGATCTTGCCGGAGCGGGTCTTCGGCAGCTCCGGCACCAGCATGATCTGCCTCGGCTTGGCGATCGGGCCGAGCGTCTTCGACACATGGTTGCGCAGGTCGGCGATGAGCTGCTCACCCGCCTCGCCGGCGATGTCCGTGCTGCCCCGTGGGATGGCGAACGCGACGATCGCCTGACCCGTGGTCGGGTCGGTCGCGCCCACCACCGCCGCCTCGGCGACCGACGGGTGCGACACCAACGCCGACTCCACCTCGGTCGTCGAGATGTTGTGCCCCGACACCAACATCACGTCGTCGACCCGGCCGAGCAGCCAGATGTGCCCGTCGTCGTCCTTCTTCGCCCCGTCACCAGCGAAGTACATGCCCTCGAACCGAGACCAGTACGTGTCGATGAACCGGTCGTCGTCACCCCAGATGGTGCGCAGCATCGACGGCCACGGCTCCCGCAGCACCAGGTAGCCGCCACCACCGTTCGGCACCGACTGGCCCTGGTCGTCCACCACGTCGGCCACGATGCCCGGCAGCGGGGTCATCGCCGAACCCGGCTTGGCCGCGGTCACACCCGGCAACGGGGAGATCATGATGGCGCCCGTCTCGGTCTGCCACCAGGTGTCCACGACGGGCAGTGCACCGCCGCCGATGTGCTCCCTGTACCACATCCAGGCCTCAGGGTTGATCGGCTCACCGACGCTGCCGAGCAGCCGCAGCGACGAGAGGTCGTGGCCGGCCGGGATGTCCTCGCCCCACTTCATCATGGTGCGGATCAACGTCGGCGCGGTGTAGAGGATGCTCACCCGGTACTTCTCGACGATGTCCCAGAAACGGCCCTTGTGCGGCGTGTCCGGGGTGCCTTCGTACATCACCTGGGTGACGCCGTTGGAGAGCGGGCCGTACACGATGTAGGAGTGACCGGTGACCCAGCCGATGTCGGCCGTGCACCAGTAGACGTCCGTCTCCGGCTTCAGGTCGAAGACCGCATTCGCGGTGTACGACGCCTGGGTGAGGTAGCCGCCGGTGGTGTGCAGGATGCCCTTCGGTCGGGCCGTCGTGCCGCTGGTGTAGAGGATGAACAGCGGGTGCTCGGCGTCGAACGGCTGCGCGGTGTGCTCAGCCGACGCGGTCTCGACCGTCTCGTGCCACCAGAGGTCCTTCTCCGACCACGCCACCTCCTCACCGGTCCGGCGCACCACCAGCACGTGCTCCACCGACGGGCAGCTCGCCACCGCCTCGTCGACGGTGGGCTTCAACGCCGACGGCTTGCCCCGCCGGTAGCCACCATCGGCCGTGATCACCACCTTGGCGCTGGCGTCCTGGATCCGGTTGCTCAGCGAGTCGGCCGAGAAACCGCCGAAGACCACGCTGTGCGCGGCGCCGATCCGGGCGCACGCCAACATGGCCACCGCCGCCTCGGGGATCATCGGCAGGTAGATGGCCACCCGGTCGCCAGCGGTCACCCCCAGGTCGGTGAGCGCGTTCGCCGCCCGGCAGGTCAACTCGTGCAGATCGGCGTACGTGATGGTGCGGGTGTCGCCTGGCTCGCCCTCCCAGTGGATCGCCACCTTGTCGCCGCGACCCGCCTCGACATGCCGGTCCAGGCAGTTGTACGCCACGTTGAGTTGCCCGCCGACGAACCACTTCGCGAACGGAGGGTTCGACCAGTCGAGCACCTCGTCCCACTTCTTCGACCAGGCCAGACGATCGGCCTGCTTCGCCCAGAAAACGAGCCGGTCGGCCTCGGCCTCGGCGTACGCGTCGACGGTGACGTTGGCGTGCGCGGCGAGTTCGGCCGGCGGCGGGAACTGGCGCGTCTCACTCAGCAGATTGGCCAATGCCTCGCTCATGCCGTGACTCCTCGTCCTCGGGGTGACCTGCGTCTCGATGGCACGAGGGTAGTCGCGGGGTCCTCGACCGGCCACGGCTGCCCACTCCGTCGCGCCGAGCGGCCCCCGCTACGCGCCCGACGGGCGTCGTAGCCCGTGCCCGGCCCCGCGCCCACCCCGCGCCCACCCCGCGCCCACCCCGCGCCCACCCCGCGCCCACCCCGCGCCCACCCCGCGCCCACCCCGCGCCCCAGCGCCCGCGCCCCAGCGCCCGCGCCCCAGCGCCCGCGGGCCTCGCCTCGCGCTTGATCGACACGAGGTCGGCGATGTGGCGGTATCTCGGCGGTGGGATACCCCCACATCGGCGACCTCGTGTTGACCTTGCCCGGATCGTCCGGTGGCGGGAGCCGCGATGCGGGCGGGTGCGGCCCGGGCGGCCGGGCCGGGTCGCTAGCGTGGCGGGGTGACCACCGACCCGCTCGCACCCCTGCTCGCGCTCGCCGACATCACCGCCGCCGTCGAGTGTTCCCGCGAGCGGTTCGACCAGGCGCTCGGGCACCGTGCGCTGCGCCGGCACGGTGGACAGGTCGCGGCCGAGGTCAGCCTCCGCTCAGCGGTGGCCAGCGCCGCCCTCGAGGGGGCCGTGCACGAACGCGAGGGGGTCCGCGCCGGCACCGTCACCGACCCCGTGCTCCAGGGGGCGCTGCGGGTCGCCGGGGCGCTGCCCGGCCTGAGCGAACTCTGGCCGAAAGCCCCACGGCAGGCTCTCGCGAAACTGCACGTGCTCGCAGCCCGGGACCTGGTGCCGGAAGCCGAGCTGGGCCGCCCGGTAGCCGACCCGGTGGTCGCCACCCGGCTCGACGGGCTGGCCGGGCTGGTCGCCGGTGGCACGAAGGTCTCCCCACTGGTGCTCGCCGCCGTCGTACACGGGGAGTTGCTGAACCTGCGCCCGTTCGCCGGGCCGTCCGGCGTGGTGGCACGCGGGGCCGCCCGCCTGGTGCTGCTCGCCAGCGGCCTCGACCCGCGGGGCCTGCTCGCCGTCGACGTCGGGCACCGCGAGCGGGAGCCCGAGTACGTCGGGTCGGCCGGCGCCTTCGCCACCGGCACCCACGATGGGCTGCGCTCCTGGCTACGCCACTACATGGCGGCCGTCGAGGTGGGCGCCGACCAACTCGCCACCATCGGCGACGAGATCCTCGCCGCCGACTGAACGCTCAGAGGTCAGGCGCTGGCGGCGGCGCGGGTGCGACGGTGCCGGCCGTACCACGCGATGCCGATGGCCACGCCCACGCCGACACCCAGGGCCGCCGCGGCCACCGGGACGGCGGGCCGCTCCCGCAGGCGGCGGCCCAGCGGAATCGGGTGCCGGAACTCCAGCACCGGCCACGCGTTCTCCGAGGCCAGCTTGCGCAGTTGCCGGTCCGGGTTGACCACGCTCGGGTGGCCGACACACTCCAAGAGCGGGCGATCGCTGTACGAGTCGGAGTAGGCGTACGAGTCGGCCAGGTCGTAACCCCGGGCGGCAGCCAACTCGTCGACCGCCTCGACCTTGCTCGGACCGGCCGCGTAGAACTCGACCTCGCCGCTGTACCGGCCGTCCTGCACCGTCATCCGGGTGGCGATCACATCGGTCACCCCGAGCAGCTCGCCGATCGGCCGGACCATCTCCTCGCCGGACGCTGAGACCAGCACCACGTCCCGCCCGGCCGCCTGGTGCTCCTCGATCAAAGCGGCGGCTTCGGCGTACACGTAGGGGTTGATCAGCTCGTGCAGTGTCTCCGCGACGATCTGGCGGACCTGCTCGACCTGCCAGCCCTTGCAGAGCGCAGCCAGGTAGTCCCGTGTTCGGGCCATGGTCTGCTCGTCGGTGCCGCCCAGCCGGAACATCAGCTGCGCGTACGCCGACTTGACGACGTCACGCCGGGTGATCAGCCCGTCCCGGTAGAACGGCCGACCGAACGCCAGGGCGCTCGACTTGGCGATGACGGTCTTGTCCAGATCGAAGAAAGCGGCACTTCGGCCCACGGCGCGAAAGTCTAGCCGGATGGTCTATCGTCGGCGGGTGCCCGGGGTCAGGCCACGCCTCAGACCTGCGGGCTGGCGCCACGATCTCCGCTCCGCGTGATCACGATCACACTCTGCGAGGAGATTTTCGCAGTGCGTGGGGTCGGCACCACTCGACGTGACGGGCCCGCTCAGGCAGACTTGCCCGTACGACGAGCCTTCACATCTTCGAAAACAGACAGACCCTCAGCGGTTGCACCCCCCGTGACCGCTGAGTGGTTCGGCTCGACCCCCCCGGAGCCGAACCTTCGACGACCCCCGTCTCCCCCCGACGGGGGTCGTCCCTTTGCGGGGAGCGCTCCCGGCCAGGTGAAGGCGTGTCTCCGGGGTAGGCCGGTGGAGGGGTGGGCGGGAAGTCAGCGAAGGTCAGCCGGCCCAGGTCGGCGTAGTCCTCGGGCATGTGCGTGTACCGGTCCAGCGTCGTCGACGCCTTCTGCGCCCGCGCGGGTCGACCTGACGTGCGAAGCCGACCAGGGCATCGGGCTGAACGAACAGCGTCATCTCGTCGCCTAATTCACGAGGAAGACGCCGACCAGGCCGGCGACAGTAAAAGCGACGGCAGCTACGAGCACGTAGAAGCGCGCACGAGGCTCCCGCACGGCGTAGGTGCTCAGTCCGAGCGCCCCGCCCACGATGGAGGCGGCGTACCAGGGCAGACGCGCACCAGTGACTTCACCGATGACGAACATCAGAGCGACCAGGACAGCCCAGATTATCGTCCCGAAGGCGATCGACTGTCGTAGGTTCCGATAGGCCGTCGCCTGCAACCACGCAACCGAGTCGCGGTAGACCTCCGCTGCCTCGGCTTGTTCCTCCTCAGGAACCTTCTGCCAAACGCTGCGGTTGCCCGGCCTTCGCCCACGACTCATGCCGGCGAAGCTACCAACCGCAGTCACGCCGCCGCTGCTCTGCGTAACAAGGGTGCAGCAGACCCCATAGATCAGATCAAGTTACTGCGGACCACCCTCTGAGAGCCCACGGCAAACGCCACATCGCCGCCCTGTTCTGCCCTGGCCCTGCTTAGGGATAGATCTGAACGACGCCGTCCGAGGGATCCAGGGCCGCCAAGTCAGGGAGCCGGGCACCAGCCTGTGCCGCGATGGCGGCCACAGCGTCGTAGAAGCCCTCAAACAGTTCGTTGGCCGTGACGAAGTCACCCGAGACATGACTGATGTCCAGCTCCACGAACCGCTGATTCTCCGGCGGCAGCCGCCAAGCTTGCACGGAGACCTCGGCTATCTCGGGCCATCGATATAGCACTGTGCCGGCCACTTCCGCCAGGCTGATGCCGTTGTCGTCAACGAACACCCGACTGACCACGGGATGCAGGGTACCGACTCCATCAATTGGAGCCCGCCAGCCAACGATCGCTCGCACTGATGAAGCCGTTTGCGCCCGTACCCGACCACCAGGACCGATCCATCGGTAATCATCGGCCTCGCCGTGACACAAGCCAGGGTGAGAGTCGCCGAGGCAATGGGGGTTCGGGGTGGGTCCACCGAAGATGCGGGACGAGGACTGGTTCACCAGTCTCTACGCCGCCGAGTACGCGCACATCGTGAGGTACGGCCTGCGCCGACTCGCGGACGCCGACGCGTCGGCGGAGCTGGCCCAGGAGGTCTTCGTCGTCGCCTGGCGGCGTCGCGGCGAGGTGCCAGACCGCAGCCTGCCCTGGCTGTACGGGGTTGCCCGGCGCCTGCTGGCGAACCAGTGGCGCTCGCGGCGCGGTGCCCCGGATGTCCTGCCGATCACCGACGCGGACCTGGCGCGAGTGGCCAGTTCATCAGGTGCCGACGTGACCGTCGGGGTCGCCGATGTCCGGGCCGCGCTGGCCATCCTCAGCGAACTCGATCAGGAGATCCTCCGGCTGGTCGGCTGGGAGGAGTTGACAGTGTCCGAGGCAGCCAAGGTTCTTGGTTGCACCCGGGCGGCTGCGGCGGTGCGCCTGCACCGCGCCCGTCGCCGGCTCGCCGAAGCGATGTCGGACCAGACCATCCACGCCCGGCGCCCGATGTTGGCGACCCTTCGAGAGGATCTGTGATGTTCGGAGCAGCGCGCACCCGTATTCTCCTCGGCCCGGTCGACCCGGCCCGGACCGCCGCCGTCGCGCCGCCGCTGGTCCCGGCACGCGAACTGATCGACCGCGCCGGCACCACCGAAATGGTCGCCGGGCGTCGCCGCGTACGCCCGACTCGCCGCCTGGTCCTGACGGCCGGGACGCTGGCGGTCGCGGCCGGTGCCGTGGCGGTCCTCCAGCCTTTCGACGGGCCCGCACCGGACGCCCCGGGAAACGCGGTGGGGTTGGTACTCGTGCCGGTCGCCTACCAGTTCGACGCGGACCCGCCGGCGGCCGGCCCGCAGCTCCGCGCCCTGGCCGACAAGATCAAGGACGCGGAGTACGACCACAGCGGCGGGCGCTACATGTATCACCACACGAAGCTGTGGGGCGACCCGGTGATGACCTCCGCCGACGGCCGTCACCACATCGCCTACGCCGGGGAGTCGAAGGTCTGGCAGGCCGCAGACGGCACCGGCAGTCAGATCAACATCCAGTTGGAGCCGCAGTACCCGGACCAGGAATCGCAGGACTACTGGCAGCGCAGAATCGATTCTGAGCCGGCAGTCACCAGCACCCCGGCCATGATCCCGCTGCCGCCCATGGAACTCACGCCACCGCCGGCCGACACGTCACGGCTGCGTGAACTGCTGAAGGTCGAGTACGGCCCGGGTGCGGCGAGCAAGGAGGTCAGCACGCTCTACTCGCGGTACGTGGTGTCGCGTGCGACCCGCGCGGAGATCCTGCGGGTCCTCGCCGACGTGCCCGGCTTCCGCTGGCGGGGACAGGTGACGGACCGCGCCGGCCGCGCCGGGGTCGCTGTCACCTTCGACGACCGCGAACACGATGCGCAGTCCCTCCTGATCTTCGACCCGAAGACGGGTGAGCTGCTCGCCCACGAGCGGCTGACGCTGTCGCCCGTGCGGATCAGCTCGTACAAGGTGATCCTCGATGCCGCCTGGACCGACCAACCCGGCTGACCGTCCGCTTCCGGGGCCGCTCCTTTCGGGAGCGGCCCCGCTGCGTTCTCCCAGCAGCTTGAGTTGTGGCCGGACAAGCCGCGCGCGTAGCAGATCAACTGTCGTGGCGGGCGTTGTCCACAGCCCACCTGGTTGTCCACAGGCGGCGCGGTCGGGGCGGCTTGCAGGGCGGTTTCCGAGCAGGGTCGGCGGCATACCAGAGCCCGACCGCTGGAGGCCGCGATGCCATCCCGTACCTCGGTTCCGCCGATCCGCCGGCTTCCGCTGGTCGTCACCGGCGACGAAGATCTACTCGACGATGTGCTCCGGCTCGCCGCTGCCGGCGGCACCGAGGTGGAGCTCGCGGCCGACCCGGCAGCGGCCCGTACCCGCTGGCAAACCGCGCCGCTGGTCCTGCTCGGCGCCGACCAGGCGCAGTCGTGTCTGCGTGCCCGGATGCCGCAGCGGCCTCGGCTGGTGCTGGTTGGCCGGGCTGGTCAGTTCGACCCCGGCTGGCAGATCGCCGAGCTGATCGGGGCTGAGCACGTCGCCATGCTGCCCGCCGCAGAGCCGTGGCTTGTGGATCGGTTCGCCGAACACGGTCCGGACCGTTCGGACGGCGTCGGCGCCCGGGTCGTCGCGGTGTTCGGTGGTCGGGGCGGTGCAGGCGCGAGTGTGCTCGCCGGTGGTCTTGCCGTGACTGCCGCCCGGGCCCGGTTGCGCACCCTGCTGGTCGACGCCGACCCGCTCGGCGGTGGCCTCGACCTCGTGCTGGGCTGGGAGCAGTTGGAAGGTTTGCGATGGCCGTCGCTCACCGGTGCCGACGGACGAGTGGACGCTCCGGCGCTGGTGCAGGCCCTACCCAGCCGAGGTGACCTGGTGGTCCTCTCTTGGGACCGCGGCGAGATGCTGCCGTTGCCGGCGGCGGCAATGGCGGCGACCGTCGACGCCGCCCGGCGTGGGCGAGACTTCGTGGTGGTCGACCTGCCCCGACAGTTGGATGACGCAGCCTTGGTGGCGTTGCAGGCGACCGACCAGGCCTTTGTCGTTGTCCCCGCCGAGCTGCGTGCCACCGCAGCGGCCGCCCGGGTTGTGGCCGCAGCCGCCCCGCACTGCGCTGCGCTCTCGGTGGTGGTGCGCGGGCCCGCCCCGGGCCGGCTGCGCGCCACCGAGGTGGCACGCGCGCTCGGGCTACCCCTGGCTGGCACGCTGCGCCCCGAGCCGGGGCTCTGCCGTGGGCTGGAACGAGGCGAGGCGCCGGCCGCCGGGGGCAAGGGTCCACTGGCGGCCCTCTGCCAACGGATCGTCACCGACCTGACCGGTGTGCCCGCGACGGGTGCGGCATGACCGGCCAGCCGGCCGACGGCACCCTCGCCGCCCGGGTGCGGCAACGGATTGCCGCCGCCACCACTCCGGTGACACCGGCGGCGATCGTCTCCGCCGTACGGGCCGAGCCAAACGCCGCGGTGCTCGGCGACACCGCCGTGCTGCGGATCGCCGACCGGGTGCACGACGATCTCGTCGGCGCCGGGCCGCTGGCCCCACTGCTCGCCGACCCGGAGGTCACTGACGTTCTCGTCAACGGGACCCGGGTCTGGGTCGACCGTGGCTCGGGGCTACAGCAGGTCGCGGTGCCGGTGGGCTCGATGGAGGACGTACGCCGGTTGGCGCAGCGACTGATCGCCAGCGCTGGCCGGCGGCTCGACGACGGCTCTCCGTACGCGGATGCCCGGCTCCCGGACGGCACTCGGCTGCACGCCGTGCTGCCGCCGGTGGCGACCGAGGGGCCTTACCTGTCCCTGCGGACCTTCCGGCACCGGCCGTTCACCCTCGACGAGTTGGTGCGGCACGGGACGGTGCCGCGTCCGGTGGCACCGCTGCTCGCCGCCGTCGTCGCTGCCCGGCTGGCGTATCTGGTGACGGGGGGCACGGGGTCGGGCAAGACGACCCTGCTCAACACGTTGCTGGGGATGGTGCCGGCCACCGAGCGGATCGTGCTGGTGGAGGACGCCGCCGAGCTGCGTCCGGGGCACCCGCACGTGGTGGGGCTCCAGGCGCGGACCGCCAATGTGGAGGGAACGGGCGTGGTCAGCCTCGGCGACCTGGTCCGGCAGGCATTGCGGATGCGCCCGGACCGGCTGGTGGTCGGGGAATGCCGGGGCGGTGAGGTGGTCGACCTGCTGGCCGCGCTCAACACCGGCCACGACGGGGGCGCTGGCACGCTGCACGCGAACACCCCGTCCGATGTTCCGGCCCGGCTGGAGGCGCTGGGCATGTTGGGTGGGCTTCCCCGCTCCGCGCTGCACGCCCAGGTGGCGGCGGCATTGCAGGTGCTGTTCCAGGTCCGGCGCGGTGATCGGGGCCGGGTGCTCGAATCGGTTTGCCTACTGCTGCCCGAAGGGCCGGAACGGTTGGTGACCGTGGTGCCCGCCTGGGTGCGCGGCCGCGGGCTCGGGCTGGCCGCCCGTGCACTCGGGGCGCTGCTACGGGAGCGTGGGGTGGCGGTGCCGCCGATCCTCAGCGAGCCGTGGCCCGGATCGGCGGGCCCGGCATGACCGGCGGGACGGTGCTGGTGGCGGCGCTGCTCCTGGTCGCCGCCACCCTGGTGGCGTGGCCCGTGCACAGCATCCGGGCCCGCCGGCGCCGCGTGCTGGCGACGGGGCGTGCGAGTGGCGTCGTCGACCCCGATGACGTGCTCGTGGAGTGGATCCGGGAACTCGGCCGTACGCCCGACGGGCCGACCGACGGGGCAGGTGACTCGCCGACTCCGGGTCAGCTGGCCGGCGTCCCGTATCAGCCGCAAACCATTGCGGGTTCGAACGGGAGACGGACGGCGCTCGGCTGGCCCAGCCGGGACGTCACCGGCAGGCAGGGCTGGCCCGGGGCGGCGGGTGGGTCGATGGGGTCGACGCGTCCGGCGGGCCCGAGCCGCCCGCCGATCCGTCGGGACCCCCGGCGCCCGAGCGCCGCCGGGCAGGCGGCCACGACCTTGGACGCGACACCGCAGGGTGGCACATCCGTGGTCGCGATCGACAGCGGCGGTGTCGAAATGAGCTGCCTGGGCGACACGTCCGGGCCTGCTACGGCCGAGGGGGCCGGGGGTGTCGTTCGCGGTGACGAGCGGTTCGTCGGCTCGGTCGACCTGACGGCCGGCGAGCCGAGCGCGGGTTCACCGGAGCGCGTCTCACTATCGGCGCGGCGTGTGCTGCCGTTGGTCGGTCTGCTGGGAGGGGGCGTCGGTGCCGTGGTTGGAGGCCCGGTGGCCGCCGTAGCGCTGGGTGGGTACGGCGCGCTGGCCGTGCGGGCCGTGCTGCGGTGGCGACTCAACCGGAGCGCCGAGCGAAGCCGACGACATGGGCTGGACCAACTGTGTGGCCTGGCGGCGGACCTCCGGGCCGGCCTGCCCGTCCAGCACGCGGTCGCGGCCGCCGCCGCTGGGCGGGACGGGTCGGACCGGCTGCGCCAGCTGACCACGGCGGCAGTGCGACTGGCTGACCGGACCGGCGCACCGCTGGCGGAACTCGTCGAGCGAATCGAGGCGGACGCTCGGGCGACCGACCGGGGTCTGGCGGCCGCAGCGGCCCAGGCAGCCGGCGCCCGTGCCACGGCCTGGCTGTTGGCGGCCCTGCCGATCGGCGGGATCGGCCTCGGCTACGGGATAGGTGTCGACCCCGTGGCGGTGCTCCTGCACAGCACGGTCGGTGGAGCCTGTGCGGTTCTCGCGGTCGCCCTGCAGGTCGTGGGCCTCCTTTGGGCAGAACGGCTTGGCGCGACGCCGGGGCGGGCCGGGTGATGCATCGGGGCCCAGCGAGCCGACGCAGCCTCGCCGGTGGGCGGCGGCCGGACGCGATCCGGCTCGCCGCGGCGCTGGGCGGGCTTGCCGTGGCCGTGGTCATCGAGGGCTGGCTCGGGCTGCTCGGCGCGGTCCCGACCGCGTTCCTGCTGGATTTCCTGCTGCGGCGGATCGAGCCGCCGGGAGTGCGCAGACGGCGGCTTCAGGAGGCCGTCGACCTGCCGCTCGCTGTCGACCTGCTGGCCGCCGCGATGCGAGCGGGCGCCCCGGTGGATCGCTCGGTGCTGGCCGTCGCCGAGGCGCTGAACGGACCACTCGCCGGCCGGCTGGCCCGGGTCGGCCGCACGTTGCTGCTCGGCGGCGGCCCGGCGGAGGCGTGGTCCGCGCTGGACGGGGTGCCCGGCGCGGAGCGCTTGACCGCAGCGGCGTTGCGCTCGGCCAACAGCGGTGCCGCCCTGGCCGGTGCACTGACCCGGCTCGCCGACGACCTGCGCGCCGACCGGGCCACCGCTGCCGAGGCGTCAGCCCGCCGGGCGGGCGTGCTCATCGTCCTGCCGCTGGGGCTCTGCTTCCTGCCGGCGTTCATTCTCGCCGGCCTGGTGCCGGTGATCGTCGCCGTTCTCGGCGACGTGCTCTGACCCATCGAGAAGGGAAACAGCCATGCGCAAACTCATCGCCCGCCTGCGCGGCGACGCCGGGATGAACACTGCCGAGTACGCCGTCGGCACGCTCGCCGCGGTTGCCTTCGCCGGGATCCTGCTGAAGGTTCTGACCTCCGGCAACGTCCAGTCGGCGCTGACCGCTGTCATCGACCGGGCGCTGAAGTGATCGGGCGCCGGTGGGCCGGCCGCGAGCCACGGTCTGCCACTCCTGGGCTGGCGGCGGGCCGTGGGCGGAGATTCCGCGCCGTCGACCAGCCCGCTGACGGGGACCGGGGGTCGTTCACCGCTGAACTGGCGGCCGGCCTGCCGGCGCTGCTCCTGCTCCTGCTGGCCAGCCTGACTGCGGTCAACGCCGTCAGCGCCCAGGCGAGCTGCCTGCACGCGGCCCGGGAGGCGGCGCTGGCCGCCGCCCGGGGCGCCGAAGGCAGCGCGGGCAGCGGGCGCGCAGCCCCGCCAGGGGCGGAGGTGTCGGTGTCCATCGACGGCGGCCGGGCTCAGGCGACGGTACGCGCGCCCGTCCGCACACTGGGCGGCCGGCTGCCGCGGATCACCGTGGTCGCCACTGCCGTCGCAGCCGTGGAGCCCGGCGCTGACGAGGGGAGTTGGTGATGCGACGACTTGACCTACGGCCACTGCGCCGCCGCCACGGTCTGAACGCCGAGCGGCTCGATAATGCACGGCCGGACATGGAGCGAGGTGGTGCGACTGTCCTGCTGCTGGCGATAGGGCTGGTCCTCGTGCTGTTCGGGACGTTCGGCGCCGCTGTCGCCGCAGCTGGGATGGCGGGTCAGCGGGCGACGGTGGCAGCCGATCTCGGCGCGCTGGCCGGAGCCGCCCGGGCATTCGACGGGGACGCGATGGCCTGTGCGTCCGCTGCCGACATCGCCGGCCGCAACGGTGCCCGGTTGGTCGACTGTCGCCTCGACGGGCTGGATCTGCTGGTGACCGTCGAGGTGGCGTTCACACCGCTCCCTGGCCTGACTCGGGTCGCGGCGTCAACGGCCCGCGCCGGGCCGGTGCGTGGCTGAGTAGGCAGCCCGGTGCGCGTTAGGCCGGCGCGAGAACCTCAGCGATCATTCGGTGCCCTTGGGCTTCGAACGCTTCGTCGCCGACCCGGTAGGCCCAGGCTGCCGTGCCGATTGCCTCACGGACTCGATTGCGGTGCCACGCGGGCGTCTGGCGCGGATCGAACCCGTACCCATCGAGGAACGCTCTCTCAAGCTTCGAATCGCGGCGGAATTCCTGGGCGGACAGCCGGGTGAAGTCCGTGTAGGCGGGACGCATCGACGCCCGACCGAAGTCGATGATGCCGACGATGTTGTTGTGGATCAGCCAGTTCCGGGGCTGCCAGTCTCCGTGAGTCGGCACGAGCAGAGCCTCCGGCGTCGGCCAGCTGGTGATCTCGGCGCGCAACCGTTCCACCGTGCTCGTAGCGATTCGGTGAGGGCCGCCGAGAGAGGTGAGTGACTTTTCGTTCTCCCGCTTCTCGTAGTCGGCGTCGGCGATGCGGGTCTGTGCGTGGAGCAGCGCGAGGAGTTCGCCTGCCTCCCGGTAGGTCGCGGGAACGTCAGCGTGTTCGCTGCCGAGCACCAGCTCACCCGGCAGATATCTCGTGACGAGGAGCTTCGCCTCCGAATCGCCGTACTCCAGCACCGGTGCGCGGCCCAGGCTGGTCCAGGGACTCAGCCAGTTGAGATGGGCACGCAGTTCGCGTTCGACGTGGTGGTCATCGTCACCGCCGGCTTTGACGATGAATCGTGACCCGGCGTACGTCATCTCCAGAACCGTCGTCTGCACCAGGCCCCAGCTGTGGTCCTTCTCGACGATCGCACTGGGAAGCCATTGATCCAACAGGGCTCGCTGCCGCGTCGACAGATTGGCGCGTCCGAAAGCCATGGCGGAAATCCTACGAGGGCAGGGAACCTCGTCGAGCAACTTCAGCCGCCCGACCGCCCCGCCCATCTCCTGATCCGCACAACATCAGGGAAAGTGCTGCCTCGGGCGTCCTGGAGACAGCACTTTCCCTGTAGATGCGCGGATCTTGCACCAGACCGTGGGAGGAGTGGACAGCACACGGGCCGGGCCGGTTGCGGCCTGCGGGCGTGGAGTACCCGCCAGCGGCCGAGGGTGGGGTCGGTTTGTCAGCGGGCCTGGAGCGCGTCGAGGGCGACGGCCATCGCGATGACCAGGCGGCGGTCGATCTGCGGGTGCTGCACCTCGACGATGTACTTGTCGCGCAGGCCCCACTTCTTCACCACGGTGAAGATCGGCTGGCCACCGGCGGTGAAGTCGAAGTGGTACGGCAGCCAGGACAGCGAGTCGACGAACCGGCGCAGCAGAGCCACCGGCAGGCTGCGCTCCTGGCCCGTGACCTGCGGCAGGTTGTCCTGCTCGACGTGCCAGGTGGACCGGAGCAGCGACTGGGCGAAGTCTTTGCGGAACAGGCCGATCGGGTTACCGGCCGCGTCGGTCACGTCGTACGTGGCGCCGAGGTCGATGCGCTGGCGGGCCTTGAAGCCGAGCAGAGGCTGCTGCTTGGTGTCGTCCGTGTAGATCGTCACCTGCTCCTTGAAGGCGAGCCGCTTCTGCTGCGCGAACGCCAGCAGCTCACCCTCGGTGCCGTCCGGGGAGACCGTCCGGACCTCGTACTGGTTGACCATCATGCGCAGTCGCTGGCGGACGTAGAACTGGTGCTGGCTCTGCAAGTTGTCGAGCTGCATGTGAACTCCTAAGGGGGGTTGCTCCGCCGGAGTCTCGCACAGCCCGACACTTGTTGTCGGCTCGCTCTTGCCCGCCCTCCCGGCCGGAGGTCAGTGGCCGTCGACTGTGGCGCGGAGCGCCCATCCGTTGAGGACCTGGTGGATGCCGCGTAGCTGCTCGTTGATCTGCTCCAGACGTTCCGCCTGGGCCAGGGCAGCCAGCGCGGACCCAAGCGCGATCTGCTGGTCGAGGGTGAGTTGATCCTGGTCGATGGTGTAGAGCAGGTCGACGGTCTCGGCGATGGTGTCGGCCACGGCTCCTCCTCGGGGGCGGGGGGTGATCAGCAGCATGGGCATCGATGGAAGCGCTCCCACATCATTGTGCCCCGTGCCATGCCGATTCATGCAACCCGCTTACTCGGGCAGGTTCGCCAAGACCACGTCGAGCACCCGGATGGCGTCCGGCTTGGAGAGCGGGTTGTTTCCGTTGCCGCATTTCGGCGACTGCACGCAGGACGGGCAGCCGGTCTCACAGCCGCACTCGGCGATCGCGTCCCGGGTTGCCCGCAGCCACGCCGACGCCGTCCCGTACGCCCGCTCGGCGAACCCGGCGCCACCCGGGTGCCCGTCGTAGACGAAGACGGTCGGCGCCTCGGTATCCGGGTGAACCGCCGTGGAGAGCCCGCCGATGTCCCACCGGTCGCAGGTGGCCATCAGCGGCAGCAGGCCGATCGCGGCGTGTTCGGCAGCGTGCAGCGCACCCGGCACGTCGGCCGACTTGACCCCGGCAAGAGCCAACGACTGCGGCGACAGGGTGAACCAGACAGCCACCGTCCGTAGCTCCCGGGTGGGCAGGTCGAGCGGTCGGGTGTCGATCACCTCGCCGGTGGCGATCCGCCGCCGCTGGTACGACACCACCTGACTTGTCACGTCCACCTCGCCGAGGAACATGCCGACCGGCCCGGCGTCCACGTAGGAACGCACCGACACCACCGACAGGTCGGTGACGTCACGGGCGTGGGTGGACCAGTCCGGCTCCTCGACGTGCACCAGCGCACAGCCGTCGGCTAGGTCGAGATCGTCGACCACGTACGAGACTCCCTGGTGCAGGTAGACCGCGCCGGGGTGGAGCAGGAAGTGCGACGAGCCGCCGTCCACCGTGCCGAGCAGCCGGCCGGTCGACGACTCCACCACCGCGATCGGGGCGCCGCCCTCACCACGCAGGTCTACCTCGGGCCGCTCCCGGTGCCGCCAGTACCAGCCGGTGGGCCGCTGCCGCAGCGCCCCGGCCGCTACCAACTCGTCGACCGCCTCCTTCGCCCCGTCGCCGAAGAGCACCAGGTCGGCCGGTGTGAGCGGTGCCTCGACGGCAGCGCAGGCGAGCTGCGGTGCCAGCACGTACGGGTTGGCCGGGTCGAGCACCGTCGCCTCGACCGGCGCACCGAAGATCGCCTCCGGGTGGTGCACCAGGTAGGTGTCCAGTGGGTCGTCCCGGGCCACCAGAACGGCGAGGGCCTCCTGCCCGGAACGCCCGGCCCGGCCCGCCTGCTGCCACAGTGACGCCCGGGTGCCCGGGTAACCGCAGATCAGGACCGCGTCCAGCCCGACCAGATCCACGCCCAGCTCCAGCGCGTTGGTGGAGGCCAGGCCGAGCAGGTCGCCGTGCAGCAGCGCCCGTTCCAGCTCGCGCCGCTCCTCGCGCAGGTAGCCGCCCCGGTAGGCGGCGACCCGGTCGCCGAGCCCCGGCACCGCGTCGTCCAGCGCCCGGCGGGCACTTGCCGCCACGACCTCGGCGCCCTTGCGGGAGCGGACGAACGCGAGTGTGCGTACTCCCTCGGCGACCGTGTCGGCGAGCAGGTCCGCGGTCTCGCGAAGCGCCGACCGGCGGACCTGGATGAGGTCGGTCTCAGCATCGTGCCCACCCGTCGCCTGCGCGGGCACCGCCGAGGGGGCCGAGGAGTCTGGTGGTAGCAGCGGCGGCTCCCAGAGCGCGAAGGTCACCCCGCCGCGCGGTGACGCGTCCTCGGTGACCGCCGTCACCGGCAGGCCGGTCAGCCGCCCGGCCGCGGTCGCCGGGTCACCGGAGGTCGCCGAGGCGAGCACGAACACCGGGGTGGCTCCGAACCGGGCGCACTGCCGACGCAGTCGACGCAGCACGTGTGCCACGTGCGAGCCGAACACGCCCCGGTAGGTGTGGCACTCGTCGATCACCACGTAGGCGAGTCGACGCAGGAAACCGGACCATTGGGCGTGCCCGGGCAGGATGCCGTGGTGCAGCATGTCGGGGTTGGTCAGCACGAACCGGGAATGTCGGCGGATCCACTCCCGCTCGGTGCGCGGAGTGTCACCGTCGTAGCAGGCTGGGCGTACCCCCTCCAGTTCGAGCGCGGCGACGGCCCGCAGTTGGTCGGCGGCGAGCGCCTTGGTGGGCGCCAGATAGAGCACGGTGGCCCGGGGGTCGGCGAGCAGGGTGGCCAGGGCCGGGAGCTGGTACGCCAGTGACTTGCCGGACGCGGTGCCGGTGGCGACCACCACATGTTCGCCCTCGTACGCCAGGTTGGCCGCCTCGGCCTGATGCTGCCAGGGCGCGACCACGCCGCGTTGGGCGAACGCCGCTCGCAGCTCCGCAGGCGCCCACGTCGGCCACGGCGCGGGCACGCCGGCGCGGGCCGGCACCCGCTCGACGTGGGTGACCGGGTCGGCGGCGCCCCGGGCCCGCAGCCGGCGCAGCAGGTCGGTCGGCGATGGCCCAGGGCCGGGACCAAGGTCCGTCGGCGATGGCCCAGGGCCGGGACCAGCGGATACGGTTGCCGCGGGCGACGACTCCAGGTCTGGGCGCGGCGTGTGACGCGCCGAGCTGAAGTCGTTGGAGGTCACGCCCTGCACTCTCGCACTGGTGTTCGGAGATGAAAAGTCGGGCCGGGGGGTAAGAGGAAGCCGTCGCTGGCGTCCGCAGGCCGCACCGGCGGAAGTGGTTAGATGCCCACGAGAGTTTACGGCTCTGGCGAGGAGGACCGATGGAGCTGTCGCTGGCGACCCGCACCGTGGGCAAGCACACGGTGCTCGAGGTCGGTGGTGAGGTGGACGTCTACACCGCGCCCCGGCTCCGCGAACGACTCCTCGAGTTGATCGATAGTGGTGCCCATCACGTGGTGGTCGACCTCGGTCGGGTGGACTTCCTCGACTCCACCGGGTTGGGCGTGCTGGTCGGCGCGCTAAAGCGGCTCCGCTCGGCCGGCGGTTCGTTCGCCCTGGTCTGCGACAAGGAGCCACTGCTCAAGATCTTCCGGATTACCGCACTGGACCAGGTGTTCCCGCTGCATCCGACGGTCGACGCGGCGATCAGCGCCGACCCGGCGGGCGCCAGCGCGTGATGGCGACCGTGAAGCTCTCGTTCTCGCCCGCGCCAGTGCACGTCCGCACCGCGCGGCTGGTCGGAGTTGCCGTCGCCCGGCGTGCCGGGGTCCGGGAGGACCTGCTGGACGAGGTGCGTCTGGCCATCGGCGAGGCGTGCACCCGGGCGGTGGCCCTGCACCGGCAGTACGGCTTGGCCGACCCGGTGCTGGTGGAGATGTCCGACGGTGGCTCGTACGCGGTGCGGGTGGTGGACCGGGCACCGATCGAGGCTGGCATCGGTCTGACCGCGCTGCCGCCGGACGAGCTGGCCAACGAGGCGCTCACCGATGAGGCGCTGACGACGGGTGTCGGGTTCGCGCTGCTCGCA
This sequence comes from Micromonospora sp. DT201, assembly GCF_049841575.1. NCBI lineage: Bacteria > Bacillati > Actinomycetota > Actinomycetes > Micromonosporales > Micromonosporaceae > Micromonospora > Micromonospora sp. DT201. The sequence continues at coordinate 634,285 of NZ_JBNCKP010000002.1, forward strand.
GGCTTCGTCGAGGACCTGCAGGTGCGTCCGGTCGACGAGGGCGTCGGCACCGAGGTGCGGATGGTGTGGCCGGTCGGCCGCTGACCGAAACTGGTTCGTAGGCCGCATCCCCCTGGGGATGCGGCCTTTTTTCATGGACGGGGCCCTATATCAGATTTCGTTTCATAACACAGCGACGAAGATCATCGCGACACGGTGGCACCTGCGTGTGACCTCCGACACTGTGGAGGGCTACAGTACCCGGGTTGTCAGCAAGTGATCCATCCCGCAGCCAGCGGGTATGGGTGTTCATCGCTGGTCCGCTGGAGTGGGTTGGCGCGCGCTTGCGAGTCCGCATTCAGGCGCCGGTCGGTGCGTCTCCACTCACCGGCGCGAGTGTTCGGTAACAGGAGGACACAGATGTCCGAGACCTTGGCCGCCGACGGCGGCGGGCTTTCCCTTACCGGAAGCAATGTCACCTACGTCGTCATCGCCGCGGTTGTCGCGCTGGTGGCGCTCGGTTTCGCTGCCGCCCTCACAAAAACGGTGCTGGCCGCCGGCAAGGGCACCATCAAAATGCAGGAGATCTCGGGGGCGGTCCAGGAGGGCGCCTCGGCCTACCTGCTCCGCCAATTCCGTACTCTGGCGATCTTCGTCGTCATTGCCGTGGTGCTGCTCTTCCTGCTGCCGGTGCACGACACCGACGGCAGCGAGACCGCGGTGAAGATCGGTCGTTCCCTCTTCTTCGTGCTGGGCGCCCTGTTCAGCGCGTTCATCGGCGGTGCCGGCATGTGGCTGGCCACCCGCGCCAACCTGCGCGTGGCTGCCGCCGCGAGGGAGCGGGAAGGTGGCCGCGAAGCGGCCATGAAGATCGCGTTCCGGACCGGCGGTGTCGTCGGCTTCCTCACCGTCGGCCTCGGCCTCTTCGGTGCGGCGCTGGTCGTCCTGGTCTACCGGGGTGACGCGCCGACCGTGCTGGAGGGCTTCGGCTTCGGTGCCGCGCTGCTCGCGATGTTCATGCGGGTCGGCGGCGGCATCTTCACCAAGGCCGCCGACGTCGGCGCCGACCTGGTCGGAAAGGTCGAGCAGGGCATCCCCGAGGACGACCCGCGCAACGCCGCCACCATCGCCGACAACGTCGGTGACAACGTGGGTGACTGCGCCGGCATGGCCGCCGACCTGTTCGAGTCGTACGCGGTGACGCTTGTCGCCGCGCTGATCCTCGGCCGCGCCGCGTTCGGCGAGGAGGGCCTGGTCTTCCCGCTGATCATCTCCACCATCGGCGTGCTGATCGCGATCGTCGGCGTCTTCATCACCCGGCTGCGCGCGTCCGACCGTAGTGGCCTGACCGCGATCAACCGGGCGTTCTACCTCTCGGCCGTGCTCTCTGCGGTGCTGGTGGCGATCGCCGCCTACGCGTACCTGCCGGCGACCTTCGGCGAGTTCGACGACGGGCTCACCGACGCATCCGGCAACCCGCGGCTGGTGGCCATCGGCGCGGTGGTGATCGGCATCGTGCTGGCCGCCGCGATCCAGGCGCTGACCGGCTACTTCACCGAGACCAACCGGCGACCGGTGCAGGACATCGGCAAGAGTTCGCAGACCGGTGCGGCGACGGTGATCCTGGCCGGCATCAGCATTGGTCTGGAGTCCGCGGTCTACTCGGCGCTGCTGATCGGCGCCGGTGTCTTCGGGGCGTTCCTCCTCGGTGGCAGCTCCATCACGCTGTCGCTGTTCGCGGTGGCACTGGCCGGCACCGGCCTGCTCACCACGGTCGGCGTGATCGTCGCGATGGACACCTTCGGGCCGATCTCCGACAACGCCCAGGGCATCGCCGAGATGTCCGGCGACATCGACGAGCACGGCGCTCGCACGCTGACCGAGTTGGACGCGGTCGGCAACACCACCAAGGCGATCACCAAGGGCATCGCGATCGCCACGGCTGTGCTCGCCGCGACCGCGCTGTTCGGCTCGTACACCGACACGCTCACCACCGCGTACGCGGACGCCGGCGTGGGCGACGTCGGGACGGAGATCCTCAACTCGCTGAACGTGGCGAACCCCCGCAACCTGGTCGGCCTGATCATCGGTGCGGCTGTGGTGTTCCTCTTCTCCGGGCTCGCCATCAACGCGGTGTCCCGCTCGGCCGGTGCCGTGGTGATGGAGGTCCGCAGGCAGTTCCGTGAGCTGCCCGGCATCATGGACGGCACCCAGCGCCCGGAGTACGGCAAGGTCGTCGACATCTGCACCCGGGACGCGCAGCGCGAGCTGATGACCCCCGGCCTGCTCGCCATCCTGGCGCCGATCGCGGTCGGCTTCGGCCTCGGGCCCGGCGCACTCGCGGCGTACCTGGCCGGGGCGATCGGTGCCGGCACCTTGATGGCGGTCTTCCTGTCCAACTCCGGTGGAGCCTGGGACAACGCCAAGAAGATGGTCGAGGACGGCGCGTACGGCGGCAAGGGCTCCGAGGCGCACGCTGCCACGGTCATCGGCGACACCGTCGGCGACCCGTTCAAGGACACCGCCGGCCCGGCGATCAACCCGCTGATCAAGGTGATGAACCTGGTCTCGCTGCTGATCGCGCCCGCCGTGGTGGCCTGGAGCGTCGGCGACGACCGTAACGTCGGCCTGCGGGTCGGCATCGCGCTGGTCGCGACGCTGATCATCGTGGCGTCGGTGGTGTTCAGCAAGCGCAAGGGCATCGCGATGTCCGACTCCGACGTCGATGGCAACACCGGCGCGGGCAGCACCGATCACCGGCCGGAGACGGTCAACGCCTGACCCGGCACTGGTTGGGGTCCCCGGTCGACGTCCGCGTCGACCGGGGACCCCGGCCGTCCGGACCGGTGCCACACCTGCCCAAAGGCCGTACGCTGCAACGCATGCGTACGTGCCGGGCGTCTGCCGCCGGAAAGCTCACGGTGCTCCTGGCCACGATCGTCGTCGCCGTTGCCGGCTGCGGCGGGGGCCCCAGCCCACGGGCCTGGGCGGCCTCGGTCTGCGGGGCGCTCACCCCGTGGCGGTCCGAGATCAGCAAGTTGACAAGCAGCACGGACGAGCAGATGTCCGCTCAGACCACGCCGGCGCAGGCCAAGGAGAACCTGGTGCGGCTCTTCGGTGGGGCAGAGCAGGCCAGCGAGGCCGCGCGCCACAAGGTCGAGCAGGCTGGCGTCCCGGAGACCGACAACGGTGAGGCCATCTCTGCCGGTTTCCGCAGCTCACTGGGGAAGATGCGGGACGCCTACGGCCGCGCCCGGGACACCATCGACGGGTTGGGCGTCGGCGAACCGACCGTCTTCTATGACGGCGTCCGGGCCGCGGTGGCAACCCTCAACACGGAGTACGACGCCAGCGCGTTGGACACCAGCAAGCTCAACTCCGAGGAGCTGAAACAGGCCTTCGACGAGGTGCCGGAGTGTCGCTGAGCGGGCTCGGCGATTCCCCGGCGGCGCAGCCACCGGCGCTGTTTCCCGCCCCCGAGCCCGGCGAGCCGACACCAGGCACATCGACATCCGGCACCGTGCGGCGCCGTGCTGGGTCGGCTCAGCCCGGCCCAGCGCAGACCGAAGACGCAGGCCGGCAGCTTGTCTTCTTCGGTGCGGAGGCGGCCGAACCGACGGTCGCGGACCTGGCCGGGCTACTCGCCGGGCCCGGCGAGGTGGTGCGCATGGGCGGCACCGCCCGTCTCTCGGTGCAGGTGGACGCCGCGTGGCGGGTGCATGTGCTCGTCGCCGAACTGGCGTCGCGCGGGTTGGCGGCGAACTGGGAGCCGACCGAGGGCGAGCGACACGCCGTGCGTACGTCGTACACGCGGGTTTTGAAGCCGCTCGCGGCGGCCTGGCTGCACGGGCAGGCGAAACGCCCGCCGGCCACCTTTCACCTGACCGGCCGGCGGCTGCGGTTGTGGCTCGCCGCCGCCGGGACGCCGGAGCCACCCGGCGGCTTCCTGTTGCGGCTCGGTGTGGACGACGCGGAATGCTGGGAGCCGATCGGGGTCGCGCTGGCCGCGGCCGGGCTCGCTGGCACGCTGGTCAGCCCAGGTGAGGGCGGCCCGGCGTACCGGATCACCGGCCGGCGACGGTTGGGCCGGCTCGCCGAGTTGGTCGGCGGAGCGCCTCCGACGGCACCTGCCGACGCGTGGCCGACGCGACCCTGAACCGGTCATTTCGCCCAGGTCGTCGACCCCGCCGGGGTGACGGTCGGGTGTCCGGTGCCGGACAGCCGGCGGGACGATCCGGGCGGAAAACGGGCGGGTCGGACCTCGGCCGTGGGTCCGCCATCGTCACAGTGACCCGCTTCGAGCCCTACCCACGGTGTACGGTGGCGCCGTCCGGCACTGCCGAGCGCGGCGGGGCGGGAGTTGACCGCCGTGCCGGAGCGGTTTGCGGCCCGCGAAACCCGAAACGCAGGCGGCGCGTTACGTTGGACATCCGGACCGCCGGTGCGACGGCGGGGTCGAATACGGTCGCTGTCCGGGCGCCGGCAGGCCACGAGCAGGAGTGAGGTCGGGGAGAGACGTGCCGAGCAAAGCTGGAACCACCCGTCTGGTCATCGTCGAGTCACCGGCGAAGGCCAAGACGATCTCGGGCTACCTTGGCCCGGGGTACGTCGTGGAGGCCAGCTTCGGTCACGTCCGCGACCTGCCGCGCAACGCCGCCGACGTGCCGGCCAAGTACAAGGGCGAACCCTGGGCCCGGCTCGGGGTGGACGTGGACAACGGCTTCCACGCGCTCTACGTCGTCTCCGCCGACCGCAAGCAGCAGATCAGCAAGCTGATAAAGCTGGCCAAGGAAGTCGACGAAATCCTCCTGGCGACGGATGAGGACCGCGAGGGCGAGGCGATCGCCTGGCACCTGGTCGAGACGCTCAAGCCGAAGGTCCCGGTCAAGCGGATGGTCTTCCACGAGATCACCAAGCCGGCGATCCAGGCGGCCGTGGCCAACCCGCGGGAGATCGACCGCGACCTGGTCGACGCCCAGGAGGCCCGGCGGATCCTCGATCGGCTCTACGGCTACGAGGTCTCCCCGGTGCTGTGGAAGAAGGTCATGCCGAGGCTCTCGGCCGGCCGGGTGCAGTCGGTGGCGACCCGCATCGTGGTCGAGCGGGAGCGGCAGCGGATGGCCTTCCGCACCGCCGAATACTGGGACATCCTGGCCACCCTCGCAGTGGCCAACGCCGGCGAGGGCCCGCGTGCCTTCAACGCGACCCTGATCGCCCTGAACGGCGACCGGATCGCCACCGGTAAGGACTTCGAACCGACCACGGGTCGGGTGAAGCCCGGTGCCGGTGTCGTGCACCTGGACGAGAGTGGTGCCCGGGGTCTCGCGGCCCGACTCGAGGGACGGCCGTTCACCGTCACCCGGGTCGAGGAGAAGCCCTACCGTCGCCGCCCGTACGCGCCGTTCATCACCTCGACCCTGCAGCAGGAGGCGGCCCGCAAGCTGCGCCTGTCGTCGCAGCAGACGATGCGCACCGCGCAGCGCCTGTACGAGAACGGCTACATCACCTATATGCGTACCGACTCGGTGAACCTGTCGGAGACCGCCATCTCGGCGGCCCGTCGGCAGATCGTCGAGCTGTACGGCGAGCGCAGCGTGCCGCCGGAGCCGCGCCGCTACACCGGCAAGGTGAAGAACGCGCAGGAGGCGCACGAGGCGATCCGCCCAGCGGGGGACAACTTCCGCACCCCGGGCGAGGTGGCCAAGGAGCTGTCCGCGGAGGAGTTCAAGCTCTACGAGCTGATCTGGCGACGCACCATCGCCTCGCAGATGACCGACGCGGTCGGCTCCAGCGTCTCGGTGCGCATCCGCGCGGTCTCCACCTCCTCGGAGGAAGCCGACTTCGGCGCCTCCGGTAAGACCATCACGGACCCGGGCTTCCTTCGTGCGTACGTCGAGTCCAGCGACGACGAGAACGCCGAGGCCGAGGACGCCGAGCGCCGGCTGCCGACCCTGGTCAAGGACCAGCCGCTGACCGCCGACGAGTTGGCCGCGCAGGGCCACCACACCCAGCCGCCGTCGCGCTACACGGAGGCGTCGCTGGTCAAGGCCCTGGAAGAGCTGGGCATCGGTCGCCCGTCCACCTACGCGTCGATCATGCAGACGATCCAGGACCGGGGGTACGTCACCAAGCGCGGCCAGGCGATGATCCCGACCTTCCTGGCCTTCGCGGTGATCGGGCTGATGGAGCGGCACTACCCGCGCCTGATCGACTACGACTTCACCGCCACCATGGAAAACGAGCTGGACGAGATCGCCGGCGGTGACCACGCTGCGGTCGACTTCCTCACCGCGTTCTACTTCGGCAGCTCCAACGGTGCCGGTGACCAGGACATCGCCCGTTCCGGCGGGCTCAAGAAGCTGGTCACCGAGAACCTCAGCGACATCGACGCCCGCAGCGTCAACTCCATCCCGCTCTTCACCGACGACGACGGCCGCGAGGTCGTCGTGCGGGTCGGCCGGTATGGGCCGTACCTGCAGCGGGAGTTGCCCGGTGGCGAGCAGCCGACACCGGCTGCCGAGGGCGAGGAGGGCGGCACCCAGGGCGACCGGGCGCCGATCCCCGAGGGCCTGGCCCCGGACGAGCTGACCCCGGAGAAGGTGCACGAGCTGTTCCTCGGCGGCAGCGGCGAGCGCAAGCTCGGCGACGACCCCGCGACCGGCGAGCCGATCGTGCTCAAGTCCGGCCGGTTCGGCCCGTACGTGTCCAGCGGCGAGCGGAAGTCGTCGCTGCTGCGTACGCAGACACCGGACTCGCTGACTCTGGAGGAGGCGCTCAAGCTGCTCAGCCTCCCCCGGCTGGTCGGTGTCGCGCCGGACGGCGTCGAGATCTTCGCCAACAACGGTCGCTACGGCCCGTACGTCAAGCGGGGCGAGGAGTTCCGTTCGCTCGAGTCCGAAGACCAGATGTTCACGGTGGGCCTGGACGAGGCGCTGGCTCTGCTTGCCGCCCCGAAGGCCCGGGGACGGCGGGCCGCGGCACCGCCGCTGCGTGAGATGGGCGTCGACCCGGCGACCGAGAAGCCGCTGGTGATCAAGGACGGGCGGTTCGGCCCGTACGTCACCGACGGGGAGGTCAACGCGTCGCTGCGGCGCGGGCAGACCCCGGAGGCGCTGACCATCGAGGAAGCGTCCGAGATGTTGGCCGAGAAGCGGGCGAAGGGGCCGGCGCCGCGTAAGAAGGCGGCGGCGAAGAAGGCTCCCGCGAAGAAGGCTCCCGCGAAGAAGACGGCCGCGGCCACCAAGAAGACGGCCGCAGCCACCAAGTCCACCGCCGCGAAGAAGACCACGCCAGCCAAGGCGACCACAGCCAAGGCGACCACAGCCAAGGCGACGCCAACCAAGAAGGCCGCCCCCCGCAAGGCCGCGTCGAGCACGGAGTAGCCCCGACCCAACGAGATCTTGGAAGGAATCCGCCCCTCCAGGGGCACTTTCCTTCCAAGATCTCGGCGCTTATCCACAGGGGCGGCCGGCTTGGGTGGTCGTGCGGAGACTTGACGGTTATGAGTCTCCGGAGGACGTCGTCGACGGCTGCCTGGGGTCGCCGGCTGCCGAGCGATGACGCGGATGAGCTGACCTGGCTGCTTTTCCACCAGGATGACGTGCTGAGCCTCGACCAGGCGCGGCGGCACCTGTCAGCCAAGGCCATCCGACATCGCGTGGCGGCCGGGATGTGGCGACAGGTTCACCGGGCAGTATTCGTCGCCCACAACGGGCCGGTCAGCGCCGACCAGCTCCGGTGGGCGGCTGTCCTCGCCGCGGGGCCGCAGGCGCTCCTCGGTGGTCTGACCGCAGCACAGGCCGGAGGGCTCCGGGGTTTCCCGGGTCGCCCGGTCCACATTCTGCTGCCCGCTTCCTGCCGGCGTGGGTCGTTGCCACCCGGTGTGTTGGTGCACCGGACGGTGACACTGCGGGATCAGGACGTGCTGGCCGTCGGGCAGCCCCGGCGGACCATGCCGGCTCGGTCGATCGTTGACGCCGCCCAGTGGGCACCCGGTGACCAGGAGGCGCGGGGGATCGTCGCCGCCGCATTCCAACAACGGCTCGTGGCCTCCGACGATCTGCACCAGATCGTCGACCGCCTACCCCGGGTCCGCCGTCGCCGGCTGATCCTGGCCACGGCGTCGGACGCCGTAGGTGGGTCTCACTCGGTGGCGGAGCTGGACTTCCTGGGCCTGATCCGTCGCGCGGGGCTCCCCGAGCCGACGCGGCAGAAAATCCGTTACGACTCGACCGGGCGACGTCGCTACCTGGACGCCTACTTCGAGCAGTGGAGGGTGCACGTCGAGATCGACGGTGGGCAGCATCTCGATCCGCGTGCCTGGTGGGCTGACATGTGCCGTCAGAACGCGCTCTGGGTCGATGGTGATCGCCTGCTGCGCTTCCCGGCCTGGGCCCTCCGGGCGAAACCGGACGAGGTCCTCACCCAACTCCGCGCCGCCCTGCGAGCCGCAGGCTGGCCAGGCTGATCTTGGAAGGAAGCGGCCCCTCCAGGGGCGCTTTCCCTCCAAGATCTACTACAGAAGCCGTCAGGCGCCGAGGACGTGGGTCAGGTGGGGATTGCTGAAGACGCGATTGGGGTCCAGGCGATCGCGGATGGCCTGGAAGTCCGCGAAGCGGGGGTAGGCCGCAGCCAGCGAGGCGGCATCGCGGTAGTGCAGCTTGCCCCAGTGCGGGCGGCCACCCAGCCCGGTGGCCACCTCCTCAAAGGCCCGGAAGTACGGCTCGTACGGCATGCCGACGTACTGGTGCACGGCGATGTAGGCGTTGTCCCGCCCGTAGCCGTGCGAGAGCCAGATGTCGTCGGCGGCGGTGAATCGCACCTCCACCGGAAAGAGCACCTTGAACGGCAGCCCGTCCACGATCCGCTGGAGCGCGGCGAGCGCCTCGGGCAGCGCCTCACGGGGCAGGCCGTACTCCATCTCCACGAAGCGGACCCGGCGCGGAGTGCAGAAGACCCGGTCGGAGCGGCCGGTGTACTGGCGTTCGGTGAGGGCGCGGACGGAGACCGCACTGATCCGTGGGGCCAGCGCCGGCACGGTCCGGCCGAGTCGGCAGGCACCCGCGAAGACGGTGTTGGCGAGGAAGTCGTCGTCCAACCAGCCGCGCCAATGGGACAGTGGCCGGTCGTTGGTGGGTACCCGGTCGTTGGTCTTGACCTGGACCCGCGTGGTGTACGGGAACCAGTAGAACTCGATGTGGTCGTGTCCGGCGATCAGCGCGGGCAGGTCGCCGAGCACGTCGGCCAACTCGGCCGGGCGTTCGTGGGCGTGCAGCACGAAGGCGTCCACGCAGCGCAGGGTCACCTCGACCAGGACGCCGAGCGCGCCGAGTGACACCCGAGCGGCGGTGAGGATGTCCGGATGCTCGTCGGCCGAACAGTGCAGCACCTCGCCGGAGCCGGTGACCAGGGTGATCGCCTCGACGAAGGTGGACAGGCATCCGTAGCCGGCTCCGGTGCCGTGGGTGCCCGTGGAGATCGCTCCCGCGACGGTCTGCGCGTCGATGTCACCGAGGTTGGGCAGCGCGAGACCGTTCCGTGCGAGCAGGCCGTTGAGTGCGTGCAGGGTCATTCCCGCCGGTACGGTGACCAGCCGGTTCGCGACGTCGACGCTGACCAAGGTCTCCAGCTCGGACAGCTCCATCCGGCGGTCGTCGGCGAGCGCGACGGCGGTGAACGAGTGGCCGCTGCCGATCACGCGGATCCGACCGCCGGCGGCGGCGGCTGATCGGACGGCTTCTGCGACGTCCGTCGGCGAGCCGGGGCGCAGGATCGCGGTGGCGCTGCCACGCTGGTTGCCGGCCCAGTTGGACCATCTGGCGCTGAGCGGTGCGGTGTCGACCATGCGCGCTCCCCATTCATGAATATGAAGTGACTTCATAGCAGGAACGTTGTGGCTGGTAAATACCGCAATACCGCAATTGCGATCCGCTCGTTGTACCGGTAGTCACGGACTCGTGACGTGGAGATATGTTCATCCGTCGAAGGGGGGTGGCGCCGAGTGTCCACACCAGCCGCCACGACCGGGCCGCTGCGCCGCGTTCCGGTGCAGGGTCGAAGTGTCGCGCGGGTGCAGCGCATGTTGGATGCCTGCGCCGAACTCGTCGACGAGGTGGGGTACGAGGGGCTGACCACGACCCTGCTCGCCGAGCGTGCCGAAGTGGCAATCGGGTCGGTCTACCAGTTCTTCCCGGACAAGCGGGCGATCGTGCAGGCGTTGACCCTGCGCACGATGGAGTCCTACCTCCAGCGCCTCGACGAGCGGTTCGCCTCTGACGAGATGACCCACTGGTGGGACGGCGTCGACGCGGGGATCGACGAATACATCACGATGCACCGCACCGTCCCCGGCTTCCGTACTCTGCACTTCGGCGACGTGGTCGACCTGCACCTGCTCGACGAGCAGCGGGACAACAACGGCGTGATCGCCGACCAGTTGGCCCAGGTGCTCACCGAGCGTTTCGGGCTCACCGACGTACCGAAGCTGCGGTTCGTCCTGGAGATCGCGGTCGAGGCGGCGGACGCGCTGATCAAGCTCGCGTTCCGTCGGAAGTCCGACGGCGACGAGCGGGTGCTGCTTGAGGCGAAGGCACTGATCCGGGAGTACCTGCACCGCCAGGTCGACGGCCCGGACAGCGGCCGGTCCACCGCCGAACATGCCGAGGCGGCCCAGCCCGCCTGAGCCGCCCCACCCCGGCCCGGGGCGGGCGGCGACGCCTCAGAGGAATGCCTGTCCCTCACCCCGGTAGGTGGGGACGGTCGCCACGACCTCGTCCCCCTCGACCAGGTGCAGCTCGTTGACCCGTTCACACAGCTCACCAGCCTTGGCGTGCCGGAACCACACCCGGTCGCCGACGCGCAGGGTGGCCGCCGCCGCACCGGACAGCGGGGTCTGCACCTCGCCGGCACCCTCGGTGCCGACCAGCTTCAGCCCGGTCGGTAGCCACGGTCGGGGCAGTCGGCTGTCGGCGGCCGGGCCGGAGGCGATCCAGCCGCCGCCGAGCACCGTCGCCAGCTCCGGCGTCGGCCGGCGGACCACCGCGCAGGCGAAGAACGCCGCCGGGGTGGGCTGCCAGGCGCGGTACGCGTCGAACAGTGTCGGCCCGTACAGGCCCGATCCCGCGGTGATCTCGGTGACCGCGGGATCGGCGCTGGTCGCGGCCATGCTGCCGGTGCCGCCGCCGTTGACGAATTCCAGGTCGGCGTGCTGGCGTACCGCGGCGACCGCCGCGCCCCGGCGGGTCAGTAGTTCGCGGTACGACCTGCGTTGGGCCAGCCGGATCGCGCCAGCCAGCAGCGCCTGCCCCGGCGGCGCGTCGCCCAGGCCGGCGATCTGCGCCTCGTACGACATGAGGCCGACCAGCCGGAAGCCGGCGCGGCGGGTGATGGCGGCGGCAAGCTCGCCGGCCGCCCGGGCGCTGTGCACCGGTGAGCGGCGAACGCCGACGTGCACCCCGCGTACCGGTCGCCAGGAGGCATCCAGGTCCAGGCAGACCCGCAGCTCGGCGCGCTGCCCGGGGGCGCGGACGTCGTCGATCAGGTCGAGTTGCCCGGTGCCGTCGATCATCAGGGTGATCGCGTCGGCGAGCGTCGGGTCGGCGGCCAGCCCGGCGAGCGCCGCGCGGTCCACGCTCGGGTACGCGACCAGAACGTCGTCGCTCACGCCGGCCCGGACCAGCCAGATCGCCTCAGGGAGGGTGAACGCCATCACACCTCGCCAGCCAGGTCGGGCAAGAGCTCGGCTGATCAACCCCCGGGCACGGACCGACTTGCTCGCCAATCGGACCGGCTTGGCGGCGGCGCGCTCGGCCAGGGCGGCCGAGTTGGCGTCGAAGGCGGTGAGATCGACCACCGCGTACGGCGGGTCGAGGTGAGCGGTCGCCCTATCCAGACGATCGCGAAGTTTGTCGCTTTCGATGGCCACGTGAGCACGCTAACTGTCCGACGATGAATGCGAAACACCCTCGCGTACGTCCGGGCTGCGGTCGGTGCCTTCGGCGGCCTAGGCTCAGCGAGCAGGAGAATGTCGCCGGTGGGGCGGCCCCCCACCGGGTCTAGAGTGTTCCACCGGGGGTGCCCAGCGATGGGCCGGCACGTGGAGGTACGGCCATCGAAAGCCAGAACAGCGGCGAGTCGCCCGGCGTGTCGCGCTCGGGGGACCAGTCGGCTAACGCCGCTAACCAGTCCAGCGGCGGTCAGGTCGATCCGTCCGGCTACGCCGCTATTCGCTCGGTGCTGCGCATCCAACCGTTCCGGCGGCTCTGGATCGTGCTCGGCGCGGCGTCCTTCGGCGACTGGCTCGGCCTGCTGGCCACGTCGGTCTTCGCCGCGTCCCAGGTCCAGGGCAGCACCGCGAAGGGTGCGGCCTTCGGTGGCGTCATCGCGATCCGGCTGCTGCCCGCGCTGGTGCTCGGGCCGATCGCCGGTGTGCTGGCCGACCGGTTCGACCGACGCTGGACGATGGTCATCTGCGACCTGCTGCGGTTCGTGCTCTTCGCCTCGATCCCGATCGTGGCGCTGGCTGGCGCCAACGGCGGACTAGTGGTCCTGTGGGCGACCGTCGCCACCTTCCTGATCGAGTCGATCACCCTGATCTGGATCCCGGCCAAGGAGGCCGCGGTCCCCAACCTGATCCCGCGCGCCCGGCTGGAGGCGGCCAACCAGCTCACGCTGATCACCACGTACGGCCTCACCCCGATCCTCGCGGCGCTGGTGGCCGCGGCGCTCGACCGCAGCGTCCGGGCCATTGTTGCCGGCGGCGACCTCGGTTGGGCGGAGCCCGCCCAGCTCGCGCTCTGGGTCAACTCCTTCTCCCGGCTGGCCACCGCCCTCGTGGTGGCGTTCGGGATCAAGGAGATCAGCCAGGCGCAGACCGGCGAACGGCAGCGCACCGAGCAGGGCATGCGGCGCCAGTTCGCCGAGGGCTGGAAGTACATCGGCCAGACCCGGCTCGTCCGCGGCCTGGTGCTCGGCATCTTCGGCGCATTCGCCGGCGGCGGCATCGTGATCGGCACGGCCAAGTTCTTCGCCGCCTCGCTCGGCGCCGGCGACGCCGCCTTCTTCCTGCTCTTCGGCGCCATCTTCATCGGCCTGGCCCTCGGCATCGGTCTCGGCCCGATGGTCGTCAAGGAGATGTCCCGGCGCCGGTGGTTCGGCATGAGCATCGTGCTGGCGAGCGCCGCGGTGATGACCCTCGCCTTCGCCATCCACCTGTCCATGGCGATCGTCGGCGCGATCCTTGTCGGTGCCGGTGCCGGAATGGCCTTCCTGGCCGGCACCACCCTGCTCGGCGGCGAGATCAAGGACGAGGTACGCGGTCGGGTCTTCGCGGTGGTGCAGATCGGCACCCGGCTGGTGCTGATCCTGGCCATCGGGCTGAGCAGCCTGCTGGTCGGCGTCGGAGGCTCCCGCAAGCTGACCATCGCTGACCTCGGCATCTCCGTCTCCTCCACCCGGCTGCTGCTGCTTGCCGCTGGCGCCGCCGGCATCTTCGCCGGGATCAGCGCGTTCGGCCAGATGGACGACAAGAAGGGCGTTCCCGTCCTCGCCGACCTCTGGGGCTCGATCCGGGGCCGTCCGCTGATGCCCTCCGAGCCGTTCGTCTCCGCCGGGCTCTTCGTGGTGTTCGAGGGCGGCGAGGGAGCCGGCAAGTCCACCCAACTGGCCGCGCTCGCCGAGCGGCTGCGCGGCCAGGGCCGCGACGTCGTGGTCACCCGCGAGCCCGGGGCCACCACAGTCGGTCAGCGGATCCGGTCACTGGTGCTGGACACGTCCGGCGACGAAGCGCCCTCGCCACGGGCCGAGGCGCTGCTGTACGCCGCCGACCGGGCACACCACGTGGCCGCCGTGGTCCGGCCCGCGCTGGTCCGGGGCGGCGTGGTCATCAGCGACCGGTACGTCGACTCGTCCCTGGCGTACCAGGGCGCCGGCCGGACCCTGCCCGTCGACGAGGTGTCCTGGCTCTCCTCCTGGGCCACCGGTGGGCTCAAGCCCGACCTGGTGGTGCTGCTGGACGTCGAGCCGCGCACCGGCCTGTCCCGGGTGGCTTCCCGCAACACCGGCACCGACCGGCTGGAGGCCGAGTCGATCGCGTTCCACGAGCGCGTCCGGTACGCCTTCCTCGACCTCGCCGCCGCCGACCCGAAGCGTTACCTGGTCCTCGACGCGTCTCGGCCCGCCGAGACGCTCACCGGGCTGGTGGTCCGGCGTGTCGAGGAGATGCTCGGCAGCCCGGGCGGCATCGTGCACCCTCGGCCGGCACAGGGCCCGGACACCTCGGTGCAGCCTGAGTTATCCGACTCGGAGCTTGTGACGATGGAGCACAAAACCTGATGCCGGACGTCTTCGCCGACCTGGTCGGTCAGGACGAGGCGGTGGCCGAGCTGCGCCGGGCCGCCGCCGCAGCGGCTGTCGTGCTGCGCGTTGGCACGGCCGACCGGGCACCAGCGCTGATCACCGCCGGCCCGGCCAGCGCTGTCGAGTCAGGGCTCGCAATCGGCGAAGCTGCGCCCGGCGGGGTGGATCCGTCCGCCGGGATGACGCATGCCTGGATCTTCACCGGGCCACCCGGCTCCGGCCGCTCGGTCGCCGCACGGGCGTTCGCCGCCGCCCTGCAGTGCGTGCACGGCACCGGCTGCGGCGAGTGCCCCGGCTGCCGCACCACGATGGGCGGCACCCACGCCGACGTCCGGCTGGTGGTGCCCGAAGGGCTCTCCATCGGTGTCAACGAGATGCGGGCGCTGGTGCTCCGGGCGGCCAGCACCCCGTCCGGCGGGCGCTGGCAGGTGGTGGTCATCGAGGATGCCGACCGGCTCACCGAAGCCGCTGGCAACGCGCTTCTCAAGGCGATCGAGGAGCCTCCGCCGCGTACGGTCTTCCTGCTCTGTGCCCCCTCCACCCACCCGGACGACATCTCGGTGACCATCCGGTCGCGCTGTCGCGTCGTACCCCTGCGGCAGCCGCCGGCCGACGCGGTGGCCGAGGTGCTGGCTCGTCGGGACGGCATCGCGCCCGACGTGGCGCAGTGGGCGGCGGCGGCCGCGCAGGGGCACGTGGGGCGGGCCCGCAGGCTGGCCCGCGACCCGGAGGCCCGCAAACGGCGCGAGGCGGTGCTCGCGGTGCCACGCCGGTTGACCGGCGTCGGCGCGGCGTTCGACGCGGCATCCGCGCTTATCGAAGCAGCCGAGGCGGAAGCCGAGGCGTCAGTCACCGAGGCCGATACGGCCGAACGGGCGGCGCTGGAGACCGCGCTCGGCGCGGGCGGCACCGGGCGGGGTGCGTCCGGCGCGATACGGGGTGCTGCCGGGCAGCTCAAGGAGCTGGAGAAGCGGCAGAAGTCCCGCGCCACCCGGGCCCAGCGAGACGCACTGGACCGGGCGCTGGTCGACCTGGCCGGCTTCTACCGGGACGCGCTCACCATGGCGCTGCGCGCGCCCGTCGCCCCGGTGCACACCGACACGGCCGCACTGGCCGGCGCTGGCGCGCAGAAATGGGACGCCGAGGGGTCGCTGCGCCGGCTGGAAGCCGTGCTCGCCTGCCGGGCGGCGATCGAGGCGAACGTCAAGCCGCGGATCGCGGTCGAGGCGATGATGCTCGCCCTCTGGAAAGGCTGACCCGCAGCTTCCGGCCGTTGTCCACAGCCATCGACACGCCCGATTGCCGTGCGGTACGGTCCGGTGTGCCGTGGTGACGGTGGCGGCACGCTCAGTGAGGGCTCATCCGGGAGGAGTCGGCCGATGCCACGGGGGGAGATCGACGAAGCCTGGATCGAAGAGGCGGTGCGGCGCTACCGTCGGATCGAGTCGCTCCAGGCCGAGTTCGACCAGGCGGTGTCCACCGTCGAGGTGACCGTCCGGTCGCCGGACGGTCTGGTCGAGGTGGTCGTCACCGCCGGTGGGCGGATCACCGACGTCCGGTTCCTCGGCCCGCTGCACAACCGCAGCCCACGAGACGTCGCCGGCTCCGTGCAGGCCGCGGTCACCGCGGCCGCCGACGCCGCCGAGTGGGCTCGGGAAAAGCTGCACAACGAGACGTTCGCTGCCTACCGACCGCTCGCGGGGGCCTGAGATGGACACACTGCGCGCGCTCTCCGCCCGACTGGACGAGGCGAGTGCCACGCTCACCGCCGTTTCCCACACCGTCACCGCCAGCGATCCGGCTCAGGCCGCCTTCGGTGCCGACGCCCCGGGCCGCCCCGGCGAGATCGGTCGCGCGCTGCACCGGCAGTGGATCACCGCCACCGACGACCGGGCCCGGGAGGCCCGCACCGCCGCCGGTCGACTGGCCGCCGCCGCCTCGGCCGTGCGGGAGGCCGCCGACCGCTATGCCGAGGTCGACCAGGCGGCCCGCCGCAGGCTCGCCGGGGAGCCGTGATGGACGCGCTGGACCGGCTCGCCGAGCCCGGCCTCGACCTGCTGCGCCGGGTGGACAAGCTGATCGCCGCTGGCGTCCCCGAGGGGCACCGGGTCTGGCCGCTGCTGCGCCGGATGCAGGTGCTGCCGGGCGACGCGGTCCGCGGCTTCCTCGACCTCCACCCTGCGCCGCTCGCGGGCGCCGGGCACGCGGTGCGCCGGCTCGTCCGGGGGTACGACGACGTCTCCGCCACGCTCACCGACTCGGTGCTCTGGTCCGGCCCGGCCGCCACGGCATACGGGCAACAGCGGGCAGCGCTGCTGCGCCACCTCGACGAAGGGCCGGACAGCTTGGTGGGGCGACTCGAATCCACCGCCGGTTACGCCGACGCGCTCGCCGACTGGGTGGAAGGCAGCCGTCTCGCTCTGGCCCGCACATTGGCCGACGTGCTCCGCTCGGCCGAGGCCGTCGCCGTGGTCGCCGTCACCGCCGCAGGTGTGTCGACGCGCCCCGGGCCGATCGGGCCCGGTGTGGCCGACGCGGCTGAGATCGGCGCGCGGGTGCTGGAGGTGCTCTGCGTCGCGTACGACGGTGCGGAGACGTTGCTGCGACAGTGGGCACCGAGCCTCGCCGAAATTCCGTGGCGGCCGCCGATGGATGGTCGACCCCGTTACGACCAGCCCACCCGGGTCGGCTGGTAGCCGGTCGGGGCGTCCCGTTTTCCGGTTACCCGGCTGCGGTTTCCGCCGATCTCCCGGCTGCGGTTGCCGCTCGTTTGCGGCTGCGGTTGCCGCCTGGACAGGCCACGGCGTCGCCCGCGGGCACCTGACCGGAGTCGGCACCCACGGCGACGCCGTGGTCTTCCCCCTGCACCCCCCGCAGGTCTGCCTCCACTCAACGCCGCCGGGGCGGGCTTTGTCTCCTGTCCAGGCCAGGATTCAACCGTCCGGGCGAGGAGCAACGGCACGACGGGCCGCCCGGCAATAGGTCGAGTCGACGGTCATGGATGGCAGCGGGGCGTAGTCGTCCGACGACGGCGACGCGCCCTTCGGCCCCGGAGCGTCGTAGGGTGGGGGGATGGGGATGCTCTGCGCGGTCAGCTTCAACCGGTACGGGCGCCTCTACTACCTCGACCCGGGTGAGTTGCGTCCGCAGGTGGGCGACAAGGTGCTGGTGCCCACCGACGACGGGCCCGAGGTGGCGGAGTGCGTGTGGGCCGCGCAGTGGGTGACCGAGGAGACCGATGGCTTTCCCCGGCTGGTGGCGCTGGCCGGCGACGACGACCTACGCCGCGACGAGGCGTTGCGTCGCCGTAAGGCCGAGGCCAAGGTGGCCGCGAAACGGCTGATCCGTTCGCACGGCCTGCCGATGAAGGTGGTGGCCGTCGACCATGTGCTCGGCTCCGCCGACGGCGGCGGTGAACGCAGCACCGTGTATTTCACCGCCCCGCACCGGGTGGACTTCCGCTCCCTGGTCCGTGACCTGGGGGCAACCCTGCACTGCCGAGTCGAGCTGCGTCAGCTGTCCGCACGCGATTCGGCGCGGGTGCAGGGCGGCATCGGCTCCTGCG
The DNA here is from genome assembly GCF_049841575.1 of Micromonospora sp. DT201. Taxonomy (NCBI): domain Bacteria; kingdom Bacillati; phylum Actinomycetota; class Actinomycetes; order Micromonosporales; family Micromonosporaceae; genus Micromonospora; species Micromonospora sp. DT201. The sequence continues at coordinate 652,184 of NZ_JBNCKP010000002.1, forward strand.
GTCGGGACCTGTGCTGCGCGACGTTCCTCACCGACTTCGAGCCGGTGACCATCCGGATGGCGAAGGATCAGGACCTGCCACTGAACCCGCTGCGCATCTCCGGCGCGTGCGGCCGGTTGATGTGCTGCCTGAAGTACGAGCATCCGCTGTACCAACGCTTTCAGGAGACCGCCCCGGCGGTCGGCAGCCGGGTCTCCACACCGGAGGGCGAAGGCCGGGTCGTCGGCCACAGCGTCCCCCGCGACGCGGTAACGGTCCGGCTCGATGCGGACGGCTCCCGCAACGTCTGCTCGAAGGCATCAGTGTGCGGGAGCCGCAAGGCATATGAAGATCGGTAGGCCGTCTGATCAGACGCGGACCGTGACATGAAGGACCGGTGGTCGGTCGTGTAGGTGTTACGGCGTGACGCCCAGGATGATCGCGATGGTGCCGACCGTGGCCATCAGCAGGCAGGTGCCGGGGTGCATACCGATCGAGATCCGGATGTCGCGCTTGCGCCAGACGAGCCAGACTGCCGGGAACAGGAAGATCATCTTCGACAGGACGGTCCACGGCGACCAGAAGTGGTAGACCGAGAACAGGACCGTGTTGAGCACGGGTGCTCCCCAGCGCAGGTGGGAGATGCGGGGCAGCAGGAAGCCGCGGAAGTAGTACTCCTCGATGAGGGGGAGGGTGAAGCCGGTCAGCGGCAGGCAGATCAGCATCGTGATGACCACCTGCGAGTGTGAGTAACCGTCGATGTAGGTGGTGGCGCTGCCGCCTGCGCCCTCGAAGGGGTACCAGGTGAAGAAGTTGTCGAAGACGAAGTTGTCCAGTGGGACGAGCGCGAGTGACACCACAGTCATCCACACGATGAGGCCGGCGATGATGGCGATGATCTTCCCGCGTCCGATGGGCTTGTCCCGGTAGGACGCCACTGTGCGCAACGTGTAGCGGCCGGTGCGTTTGCGGCCCAACCACAAGAGGCCGAACAGCAGCGGTGCGAGCACGATGACCAGGGCGATCGCCCAGGCGAAGAAGATCGGGTAGTCGATCGCCTTGACGAACGGCTCGGCGAGGAACAGGTAGGCCGCGACGATCAGGGCACCGGGCACGAGGTGCAGCGCGATCGACAGCGGAAGCGAGTGGCGGTCGGCGAGCAGCAGTTCGACCAAGCGGCTCGGGCGGGTGACCTTCTTCGTTGCGGCGGTGCGGGTCAGCGTGTTCTCCATGCCGCAAAGACTGGCTCCGCCTCCTGCCACACGCCTGCCACACGGCTGCCACGGCTCTGACACGCCAAGAAGGCCCGACGTCAGAGCGTTGATCAAGAGGTTTGCGTCAAGAATCAGGCTTGCGCTGACGCAAACCTCTTGATCAACAGGGGTGGGGTGGGTGGGGGTGGGGGTGGGGTTAGTGCAGGACTGTGGGGGGTTCGGGTAGGTGGGGTGTTGGGGTGATTTTGGGAGTTAGCCAGCTTGCGGTGGGGGACTGGTCGGGGTTGACCTGCCAGTCGCGGGATACCCGGTCCACCGCGATCGGGTAGATGGTCAGCGTTCCGTTCGGGTCGATGCGCAACCGGAGGAACGATTTCGAGTCCTCGATGCCCTGCCCGGCGAAGAGTTCGTTGACGTTCACCCCGAACGAGCCCGCCACCAGCAGGTACGCCGCCACCAACTGGCTCGCGACCAGGCCGATCACCGGGCCGTAGAGCACCGCCGCGGCGACCGCCGGCAGCGGCCACGGCCAGTGGTAGAACGGCAACGCCAACCACGCCCAGGTGCCGGCGGCAGCCAGGGCGACATGTGCCACGCCGTGGCCGACGCCGAGAATCCAGTGTCGTGCGTGCCGCTTGCCGCTCGCGCTGGGCGGCTTGGCGAACAGGGCCGCCGCCAGCACCGTCACGAGCACCATCAGCACCAGCGGAACGGTGAACAGTCGCTGGTCGGTGCTGTCGGCCCAGTTCGCCGTCGCACCTGCCATCGCCAGCATCAGCAGGGTGTGCAGGGTGCCGAGCAGCGTGGTGAAGCCGGGGTTGCGCATGGGGAGACGGGGGAAGATGCCCCAGCCGTAGCGCCGGGAGGCGGCCGCGTCGGGATAGCGGGCCACCAGGTCGTACGGCTGGGCGCGGCTGGCCCGCCGGGTCAGCGTGTCCCGCGGCGGCACCTCAATGCGTTCCGGCAGCTTGTGGGTGGGGTAGAGGTACGCTCCGCCGCCGCCGCAGGTGATGAGCTGCCGGTCGGCCCCGGCATAGCGGGCGTAGTGGTGCAGGTCGCCGGAGAGCAACAGCCGCACCTGCGCCCCGGTCGGATCGATGATCGTCCGGATGAAGTAGTCGATCGAGTCGTACGCCGCAGGGTTGTCGGCCGCCTTGACCCAGGTCGGCGCCGGCGCCGCGATGATCACCTTTGAGTCCGGGCCGAGCCGCCGGGCCACCTTGTCAAAGTAGGTGAGCTGCGGGTCGTCCAGGTACGAGCCGGACTGGTCATCCACGCCGAGCAGCCACCAGTTGGCCGGCAACTCCACTGCGAAGTACGACCGCGACTGCCCGGTGCCCCAGCCGGCGAAGTTGCGGTCCCGGGAGCGGACGAACAACCGCAGGAACGCCGTCAGGCCGTCGTACCAGTCGTGGTTGCCCGGCACCGCGAAAAGCGTGGGCTTCTCCGGCGGCGCGGTCGGCAACGCGGCCTGGTAGGGGCCCTTGCACCGGTTCTCGTACTCCTCGTAGGCCGCCGACGGGTACACCTGGTCGCCGCCCATCACCAGGGTCTGCGCCCGAGGCAGCCGGTGCCCGTCCACCGTCAGCTCTGGTTGCGCCAGCAGGTACGCCACCGAGTACGTGGCGTTGAAGCCGTCACCCAGGTCGGCCACGTAGTCGAGCCACAGGCCGCCGTCCGGCCCGACCTGTCGGAAGATGTCGTCGCTGAACGCGTTCTGCAACTCACGCTTGTCCAGGTACGCCCCGAAGAGCATCGCCAGCAGCGTCCGGATGCCGGTGCTGATCAGCAGGAACGGTGCCAGCCACGGCACCGGCTTGCGTGGCGTGAAGCCCAACTCCAGCGGGTCGGTGCTGCGCGGCCGATGGGCGGCGCGTTCGCCCACCGACGCACGGTCAGGACGTCCGTTCGACTCGTCCTGGCGCTCGGGGTCGTCGTGTTCGTCACTCACCCGCCGCAGCGTAGTCCCGGCTCCGATCATCTGCTGTCCGGCAAACAGCCAGATGTCCGTTTGGTGAGGGCGGCCGGGTTGGGGGTATCCCGTTCGGTCGGGGGCCGCAGGGGTGCCGTACACTTGCTGATCGTTGCCGCCTTAGCTCAGTCGGCTAGAGCGACGCACTCGTAATGCGTAGGTCGACGGTTCGATTCCGTCAGGCGGCTCGGTAAAGAAGCCCAGGTCATCGACCTGGGCTTCGCCGTTTCCCAAGGTCAATCACACCGCCATCGGTGGTGCCGGTCCGCAGATAGTCCGCACCCCGCGCCGTGAACGCTTCGTCCAGTCGGGTGGCGACCGCGTCCAGGTCGTCCCCGACCAGGCCCGCGTACACGTCCAAGGTCATCGACGCCGACGCGTGCCCGAGCATCCGCTGCACCGCCTTCACATTGGCACCAGCCGCCACGACCAGACTCGCTGCTGTGTGCCGCAGGTCGTGGGGAGTCACACCGGCCAGCCCGACCGACGCCGCAGCCGGCGCGAAGACCCGTAATCGGAAGTTGTGCCCTCCACCAGATCCCCGCCGACCTCCGCGAAGGCCACGGCCACCGTCACCCGACGCCGCAGCAGATCAAGGCGGCCCGCAAGCGGGCCGCGCCGGCCCGGAGATCCGCTCTAACGGATCATGGAGCCGCACGATGACGTCGCGAACGAGCCCTAACCCGACGGCGCCGAGGGGCGGCCTTCGCTCGCCCCGGCCTGCTCGCTACGTTGGCAACGTGACGATTCAGACCGGCCCCGTGAGCGTCGACGCGATGATCGAAGACCTTCGGACACTCGTCAAAGTGGAGTCTCCGTCGCGAGACGTCGAGGCCCTGACGGCATCGGCGAAAGCCGTCGCCGGCGTCATCGAAAACCGCCTCGGCGGGCAGGCCGTCCTGATCGAGATCGAAGCCGGGCCACACGTTCACTGGTCCGCCGGTGGCACACCCAAGGTGCTGATCCTCGGGCACCACGACACGGTGTTTCCGCTCGGCACCCTAGAACGCCGCCCGTTTAGGGTCGCGGACGGGCACGTGACTGGCCCTGGAGTCTTCGACATGCTGGGCGGTCTGGTGCAGGCCATTCATGGCCTGGCGGGGCTCGACGACCACTCGGGCATCGAGATCTTGGTGACCTCCGACGAGGAAAACGGCTCGCGTTCCTCGCGGGCTCTCATCGAGGAACGGGCCCTCGCCTGCGGCGCCGTCCTAGTCTGCGAGGGCTCGGCCGACGGCGGCGCCTTGAAGACGGGGCGCAAGGGCACCGGCGGATTTGAGGTGACGATCAAGGGCGTCGCGTCACACGCGGGCCTTGAGCCCGAAGCCGGAGTCAACGCTCTTATCGAAGCCGCGCACCAGGTGCTGGACATCGCGGCGCTTGGGCGACCCGACATCGGCACGACCGTCACGCCGACCGTCGCCTCGGCTGGAACCGCGGACAACGTAGTGCCCGCCCAGGCGACCATCCTCGTCGACGTCCGTGTCGGGACGGCCGACGAGAAGGAGCGCATCGAAGCCGCATTCGCTGCTCTGACCCCGCACCTCGAAGGAGCGAAGATCTCCGTCCGAGGAGGAATCGGCCGGCCCCCGATGCCGGAGTCAGCGTCTGCCGAGCTGTTCGCGATGGCGAAGCAACTGCTCCCGGACCTCAGCAGCGAGGCGGTTGGGGGCGGAAGCGACGGCAACTTCACCGCCGCCCTCGGCGTGCCGACACTTGACGGACTGGGGGCGGTCGGTGGCGGGGCGCACGCCGACCACGAGTACCTGGTGATCGACGCCATGGCAGAACGAGCGAACCTCGTCGCCGGCCTGGTGCGCGCGCTTCAGAAGCGGTAGCAGAGGGAGCTTTCCCTCTGGCCACCAAGGAGGCGGCCGGGGCACGTCCCAGCTGGCGTGCGCCGAGGGTTCGCACGTGAACAACGACCTCCATCTCGTGATGCCGCGAGCAATGCGTGGCAAGTGACGGTCCGCATCTAGGCCGTGTATCGAAGTCGGTGGAGGACTTGGTAGGACGCGGCGCGTCGGTGATCGATCAGCGGCGAGGTCTCCGGTGGACGATTTTTCGACCAAGAAGAACCATCAGCACGGAGACCTCGTGATCAGGGTAGCGGTGACGAGGCGGCATGACCTGACCGACGAGCAGCGGGCGGCGCTCGAGCCACTGTTGCCCGTCGGACGCCGATCAGGTCGTCAGCCGACATGGACGAAACGGCAGCTCATCGACGGTATCCGGTGGCGGGTCCGGGTCGGCTCCCCGTGGCGTGATGTGCCGGACTGTCATGGATCCTGGGCGGCGGCGTATGCCGTGTTCCGCCGCTGGCAGCGCGATGGGACGTGGGCGCGGATCCTGAGCGCATTGCAGGCTGTCGCCGACGCTGCTGGCCGGATCGTGTGCGACGTGTCGGTCGACTCGACGACCGCTCGCGCACACCAGCATGCCGCCGGGGCGCGTCAAAAGGGGATCTGCAGGCCGAGCCACCCGGCGGGGTGCGTGAGGAACCAGCCGATCATGCGTTGGGTCGCTCCCGCGGCGGGCTGACCACGAAACTGCATCTGGGCCGCGAACAGGGCCAGAAACCGTTGTCGATCGTGCTGACTGTCGGGCAGCGCGGGTGACAGCCCGCAGTTCGTGCCGGTCCTGGAAGGTATCCGGGTGCCGCGATTGGGCGCGGGCCGGCCGCGGGTGCGCCCGGACCGGGTGCTGGCCGACAAGGCGTACACGTCGCGGGCGAACCGCCGCTACCTACGTCGGCGCGGCATCGCAGCGACGATCCCGAGCAAGACCGACCAGGACGCCCACCGACGCAAGCGCGGGTCGAAGGGCGGTCGGCCACCGGCGTTCGACCCGCGCCTGTACAAGCAGCGTCATGCCGTGGAGTACGGCATCAACCGGCTCAAACGCAACCGTGCGGTCGCCACCCGGTTCGACAAACTCGCCGTGCGCTACGAAGCCACTGTGCACATCGCCGCGATCAACGAGTGGCTGTAACGCACAACGGTGCACGGCCTAGTCGATCTTGGAACTGTTGAGCCCTTGGTCGGTCCAGGCAACACCCTTGTTGCGGCACAGGCAGAAGGGGTGGCCGATGGGGTCGGTGTAGACGCGCCAGCCGTAGCCGTCGGGGCGGATGGAGTCCTGCTGCAGGGTCGCGCCGAGGGCCAGGATGCGGCTGTGTTCGGCCTCGATGTCATCGACTTCGAAGTCGAGGTGGAACTGCTTGGGGTGCTCGCTGTCGGGCCACTGCGGGGCGCGGTAGCTCTCCACCCAGATGAAGGCCAGCTCGATCTCGCCGAACTGGATACCGGCCCAGCTTTCGTCGCTGCTCTCCTTGACCGGGCGACCCGTCACCTCGGAGTAGAAGGCCGCCAGCTTCATCGTGTCTGGGCAGTCGATGATGAAATCGGTGAGTTGTAGCATCCGGTGATCTTGCCACAAGCTCAATAAGCCGGACTTTGAGACAGGTCCTAGCGCCAAGCCGCTCCAGGCCGTCGCCAGGCCGTCGAAGGCCAGACAAGGTCGGCCAACGATGACCATTGGCGACGACGTGTGCGCATGTAGCGCAGCGTGAGCGAGCAGGTGACCTGCGGTGGATCGATTGCCTTACCTGTAGTTGTTGTACTGGAGGTGGGGATATCCGAGAACCATCGCAGCTATTCGGCGACGCGCAGTACCAGGGATCCTGTCCCGCTGGTTCGCGTCGCGTTGATCGTCCAGCAACCGGCGGTGGGGAAGACCCAGCCGGTGCCCCACTCGTCGCCCGGCCGATTCCAGTTGCTGCCCTGATAGCCATGCGGTTCGACCCAGGCGGGCTGGACCACTTTTCCGTCGGGACCTGTGGCGCTGATCGCGAAGTCGCCACTGCCGGTCATGCGCCAGGCCACCTTGAGCTCCTTGCCGGCCACCAGCACAGGCTCCGTTGGAAACGGCAACGCCCACAGCGTTGCGCCGTCACCGGTGCCCTGCCGGTCCTGGGGCATACCGGGCCCGGCCAACTGGGCGGTCGGCGGGCAACCCGAGGGGGTAGGCGGCGCAGGCTCAGCTACCTGCCGTTGTCCAGAGACGGACGCCTGGGGTGAGGGCTCGGATGGGGTCTTGGGTGTGGAGTCGCACCCGGCCACCACGATCACTGAGATCAGACCAAACCACCGGATTCGGAAGGAACCTGACGCCATAGACGACCCTATCGCCGATCTGCTGAGGGCGTGGTCCCCAAAGCCGTCAGGTGTTCCAGTAGGGCGCTCCACCTTGTCGCCCTGGCCCTGGCCCGCTCCACGGTGTGTGGGTCGGCGGCAGACGGGATGGCAGCAGCGTCGGGAGGCTCGTGCGCTTGTTGCGTACCCTGCTGCCTAGCGGACCGGATAGTGGAGGCTCGATGGTTGCCAGCGACCTGGTTAGGGTGAAGCCATGAAGTCGATCAGGAAGTTCCAGGTCACTTTCGACTGCAAGGAGCCTGGGCGCGTCGCTCGATTCTGGTGCGAGGTGTTGGGGTACGTCTTGCCGCCACCACCGAAGGGGTTTGCCAGCTGGGAGGACTACAACCTCGCCCTGCCGTCCGAGCAGCGGGACGCATGGTCGGCCTGCATCGACCCCACCGGCGTCGGCCCGCGACTGTTCTTTCAGCGCGTCCCAGAAGGCAAAGTCGTAAAAAATCGGCTGCATCTCGATGTGCGGGCCGGCGCCGGGCTCGTGGGCGCCGAGCGTCTGGCCGTACTTGAGGCCGAAGGCGCACGGTTGATCGCGCTCGGCGCGACACCCGTGCTGCTGCAGCATGCCGATGAGGAAAACGAGTCGTGCTACACGCTGCAGGACATCGAAGGCAACGAGTTCTGCCTCGACTGAGTGCCGCACATGCCGGCTTCGCAGTGTGAGCAGTCCGCATCTGGTCCGCAAGAGGTCGGCGGACGGCGGGGGAGTGGTGTGAGATGTTGAGAGGTGTTTCCGCTGGTAGACCGCCGGGTGCCCAGGTCGGTGGGACAGGCAGTTTGATCGCGTAATGCGTAGGTCGACGGTTCGATTCCGTCAGGCGGCTCGGTAAAGAAGCGCAGGTCATTGGCCTGGGCTTCGCCGTTTCCCGAGGTCAATCACACCGCCATCGGTGGTGCCGGTCCGCAGAGGCCGTGACAGCGAGGTATCAACTCCATATCGCCGATCTGGGGGCATCAGAGGCGCGGGAAACCCCCACATCGGCGTTGTCGTGTCGATCATGATCGTGGCAGCCCGCGATCATGCGGCATGCGGCTAGTACGACAGCCGCCGTTCGTGAGGTGACCTCGGATCCCGCGGGAACGAGGACGGCCACCGCATGATCGTCTGT